>PSMS01000006.1:0-22642 GCA_040290225.1 Patescibacteria group bacterium
TGTTTCTTAAAATTTATACATATAACGGCTGCATATATGCGATGTTGTATTAGTAATGTGGGTAAATTGATAGAAAATGAAAAGCGAAACCGCATTCACGCTGTTGGGTGATGCTCGTTTTTGGTTTACTATTCTCTAAATTTTAAGGGGCTAAAAATGATAAAGAAAATAATAAAGAACTGGAAATGTAGCCCACCAAAGAATGGGGGTAATGTAAAATAAAACATTTTTGGGATAGGTCTTGATACTGAAAGGGCGGTCTTGCCCAGTTATTATTTCCCATAATAAGTCTGGAAGTCTTGATATCATGTGCATTAATGCAACTACAGTAATACCGATATTCCCAAAATAGTATGTTGCATAAAGATAACCAATAATTAACAAAAGCACAACAAAACCAAACAATATACTATTCCTCTGAGCTTTTTCAATCTTCTCCTCAGTCCATTTACGAACTACTTCTGGCAGTTTTAACGTATCCAACACTTTTGATCTCAAATATTCAACCTCTAGAAATGCAAAAAAAACACTTCTTACAAAAAATCCTAATAGATTTATACTTAAAAACCATAAAATGAGGTTGAACACTATTGATATTAAAATGTGAATGATAATCATGTTATCAAAGTTTATTTATTATTAAGTCAGATCAAACCTCTTTTTACCACCTTTTTAAATTTTTATAAGATCGTTTTTCTAAATTTTCAATAAATGTCATTAAATTGTTCACAACACCAATACAAAGGTGGAGGTGAGGGGAATCGAACCCCCATGGAAGGAAGCTGGATTACTGGCTACTCCTGGTGCAGTCTGTTTTTTGAATTTCTGTGAAAGAAGGAAAAACAGACAAACCTTCTTTCACAAAAGGCTCTTATTTTCGGTTTTATGGTTGAGCCAAACCATAAAACCTAGTGGAGATTTTTTAAATCTCTAAAAGCTTCCTCCACCAAAGCTTTTAGAGACCGCTCTTACGAAAGAGCGTAAACTGGGACTCTGTTGGCACTTTTGGCTGTTAAGGTAGCCAACCTACCAGCTCCAGTAATCCTTAGGTTTCCTTCTCGACTTCCAATTTCACCCCCTTAAATTTTTTAGAGTATAAAAAAATTATAAATCAAAATAAATAAAAAGTCAATTTAATTTATATTCTCCAACTTTTTAAAACTCTTTCCCTTTTTCTTTTAAATTCCTTTTCTTTTATTTTTTCCTTTTTTTCATATTTTTTTAAGCCTTTAACTAAAGCAATCTCTACTTTTATCAATCTATTTTTGTTGTAAATTCTCAAAGGTAAAATTGTTATTCCAGGTTGTTTTAATTTTTGAATTAAATAATTTATTTCTTTTTTATGTAAAAGCAATTTTCTTTCTCTATAGGGATTATAATTTTTTTCTACATTTTTTTCTTGATAAGGAGGAATATAAAAATTAACTAAAAAAAGTTCATTATCCCTTTTAGTTACATAAGCCCCTTTTAAACTACCCCTACCTTCAAATAAAGCCTTAACTTCAAAGCCTTTTAGTTGCAAACCAGCCTCAAATTTTTCTAAAATCTCATAATTTCTGAAAATATCTTTATTTTGAATAAGAACCATAGTTTTTTATAATGAAAATTAATAAATGAAAAGAAAAAACAATCAAAACAATTTTAAAAAAATAATCATTGAAAAAATAAAATCAGAAAATTTTAAATTATTTTTAGGTTGGCTTTTTGTAATTCTATCATTTTTTATTTTAGTTAGCATTTTAAGTCCAAAAGGCACAGTCACTGATAATCTTTTTCATCTTCTTTACAAATTTTATGGTTGGACAATTTATATTTTACCATTTTTTGTAGCTTATTTTGCTTATCTTTTTTTTCAGAAACATTCTTGGTTTAAATATTTGAAATATTTTTTAGGACTATCTTTGTTGTTTTTATTATTTAATTTTTACATTCATTTTCTTTTCCGAGAAGGTGGCTATTTAGGTAGATTTATTTTTTATTTTAATCAATTAATGGGCGATTTGGGAAGTATTTTGCTTTCCTTTCCTTTGTTTTTAATGAGCCTTTGGTTGGTTTTTGAAGATAAATTTTTAGAATTTATAAAAAATATATTTACTCAAACCCAAAAGATAGTTGAAGAAGTAAATAAAAAGGAAAAAATTTCCACACCATTTAAAGGAGTAAAGCAAGAAATAAAAATAGAAACTCCTAAAGAAAAAATAAAAACCTCAACAAAAGCAAACCTTATTTTTAGAAGAATTATTCAAAAAAGCAAATGGGAATTGCCAAGTATTGATCTTTTAAAACAAAGCAAAGAAGAGGTTGTTGCTCCTGATATTAATAAAACTTCTGAAATAATTAAAAAAACATTAAATAATTTCGGAATCCAAGGAGAGATTGTTGATGTTGAAATAGGACCAGCAGTTACAAGATTTTCTTTAAAACCAGGAGAAGGAATTAAACTTTCAAAAATTTTAAGTCTTCAAAATGATATTGCTCTGGCCTTAGGAATCCCCAATATTTATTTAGAAACACCAGTTCCTGGAAAAGCTGTTATTGGAATTGAAATTCCTAATATAAAATCAGCTGTTGTTAAACTAGGAAATTTTTTAAATACCGAAGAATTTTTAAATTCTGATGAATTGTTACTTTTTCCTTTAGGTAGAAAAATTAATGGAGAACCAATGTTTGCAGATTTGGCGAAAATGCCCCACCTTTTAATAGCAGGAACAACTGGTTCAGGAAAATCAATTTTTATTCACAACATGATTATTTCTTTTTTGATGAAAAATACTCCTGAAACTTTAAATTTTATTTTAGTTGATCCTAAAAGGGTTGAATTAATTCATTATCAAAATATACCCCATTTACTTTTAGATCCAGTTGTTGATCTAAAAAAAGCTTTAACTGTTTTCAATTGGCTTGTTAATGAAATGGAAGAAAGATATAAACTTTTAGAAGCTAATGGTTCTCGTGATATTGATAGTTATAATCGAAGACAAATTCAAAAAAAAGAAAAAATTTTACCAAGAATAGTTTTAATAATTGATGAAATGGCAGATTTAATGGTAAGCTACGGATCTTCAATTGAGTCTTTAATTATAAGATTAGCTCAAATGGCTAGGGCTACTGGTATTCATCTTGTTTTAGCAACCCAAAGGCCGTCAGTTGATATTGTAACCGGTTTAATTAAAGCTAATATTCCTAATAGAATTTGTTTTAAAGTTGCTAGTCAAGTTGATTCAAGAACAGTTTTAGATATGGCTGGGGCTGAAAAATTAATTGGTTCAGGTGATGGACTTTTTATTTCAACAACCCTTCATAAACCTGTTAGAATTAAATCACCGTTTGTTTCTGAAGAAGAAATTGATTCAATAGTTGATTTTTGGTTAAAACAAATAGGAAAACTTCAAGAAACTGAAATACCCAAAATTTCTTTTGAAGATTTAGAAAAAAAATTTGAAGCTGTTAGTACTGATGAAACAGATGAGGAATTATTTAAACAAGCAGTTTATATAGTTGTTGAAGCTCAAAAAGCTTCTACTTCATTGCTTCAAAGAAGACTAAAAATAGGTTATGCTCGAGCTGCAAGAATTTTAGATTTAATGGAAGAAAAAGGAATTGTAGGCCCTCAGGAGGGTTCTAAACCAAGAAGAGTTTTAATAACTATCGAAGAATTAAAAAATATATTTCCTGAAGAAAAATAAATTTAGCGAGTTAAACTTTCCAAAAAATTTTTTAATAAAGATGGAATAAAAAATGAAGAGACTAAAAGAACAATTCCTAAAATTACATAATAAAGACTTTTGTGCAATTCTTTAATATCTCCTTTAGCTAACATATATTTAACGCCTAAAAAAAGCAGAGCAAAACCACCAACAATCATAAATAAAGTAAATGAAAAATTTATAATGTTCCCCAATATTTTTAAAACCTCTTGTTTGATTTTCTCAATACCATTTTCTTGAGCTAAAACAAAACCTACCAATAATATAAAAAAAATTAAAAAAGAAAAAATTCTTTTCATTACTTTGATTTTATTTTAAAATAAAAGAAAAACCAAGCCCCTGTAGCTCAAAGGAAAGAGCGTCTCCGTCCTAAGGAGAAGATGGAGGTTCGAGTCCTCCCAGGGGCAAAAATGAAAGCCAATTTGTTTTTTATTTTTTGTTTATTTTTAATTATTTTTTTAATAATTTTTCAACAAAACCAAAAAGAGGCTAATGAAAAAATTTTTAAAGTTTTAACCTATCCATCTTTTTTCAAGAATTTTTATTTAACCAAAATTATTTCTGAAAATAAAAAAATTTATTTTTTATATTTAAACAATGATTATTCTCTAGTCCCTGGAGACAAAATTTTTATTGACGATTTCGTTTTAAAAGAAAACAAAATATTTTTTCCCAAAAAATTAGAAATAATTTCTAAAAACAAAATTATTGAAAAAGTTAGTTTTTTTAAAAAATTTGCTAAAGAAAATATTCAAAAAACTTTACCTTGGCCCGAAGAGAATATTTTAAGAGGAATTATATTTGGTGAGAATTTAGAAGATCCAGAACTAAATTTTTATTTTAATAAATTAGGAATCTCTCATATTTTAGTTGCTTCAGGAAGTAATTTAGTCATTCTAACTAATATAATTTTCAATTCTTTAAAAAACTTTCCTTTAATTAATCTAATTTTTTTAAATTTAATTATTTTATTTTTTCTTATTTTTTATTTATTTCTGGTTGGTTTTGAGGGAAGCATTTTAAGAGCTTTTATTTTTTGTTTGTTTTTATTAATTATTAAAAATTTTTCTGGAAGAATTCCTTTAAAAAGAAATATTTTAATCTTTTCTTTATTTCTTTTGGTTTTAATAAGTCCAGAATATTTATATGATCTAGGAACAATTTTATCTTTTCTTTCTTTTACGGGGCTTATTTATTTTTCACCAATTATAAGTCAAAAACTTAATTTAAAAAATAAAATCTTAAAAGAAACTATTGTTTCTACTTTTTCTTCTTTTATTTTTACTTTTCCTATAATTTCTTATTATTTTGGCAATCTTAATTTTTATTCTTTGTTTTTTAATATTTTTATTTTGCCGTTAATTCCTTTGATTTTCTTTTTAGGTATAATTTTTTCTTCTTTTCCAATTTTAATTTTGATTTTATTTCCGTTGCTTTTTTATTTAAATCAATTATCATTATTGGCTAAATATTTACCAACAATTAATTTAAACTTACCTTTAATTTTTGTTATTTTTTATTATTTAATATTAATTTTTTTAATTTATAAATTAAATAGAAATGAGAACATTGATTTTAATTTTAGTTTTAGCTAATCTTTTAATTTATTCTTTAATTTTAGAAATAGTTTTTGAACCAAAATCTTTTATAGCCTTTTTAGATGTTGGCCAAGGAAGCGCTGTTTTGTTAAAAGACGGAAAAAATATTTTTCTTTATGATACTGGAAAAGAAAATTCAAAAATTTTAAATGAATTTAGAAAAAATTTACCTTTTTATTATAAAAAATTAGATTTAGCCTTAATTTCTCATCCTGATTTTGATCACTTTGGTTCTTTAAGGGTTATTAAAGAAAAATATAAAATAAGATTACTTTTAACTAACCCCTATTCTTTAGAAAAAGACAATTTTAGAAAATTTATTCAAGATCTAAAACTTTCTGAAAGATTAATTTTTTTAAAAGCTGGTGATCGAATTAAAACAAACAATTTTTATTTAGAAATTCTTAATCCTTATAAAAGAAATTCTAACGATAACGACAATTCTTTAGTAATTTTTGTTAAATATAAAAATTACTCAATTCTTTTAACTGGTGATATTAGTAAAAAAATAATTAAAGAAATCGTTGAAAAAAACGAAAATAAAATAAAAAATATTGATATTCTTTTATATCCCCATCATGGTTCAAAATATTCTTTAAGCGAGATTTCTTATGAAATTATTAATCCGAAAATAGTTGTTATTCAATCGGGTCTTAATAATTATGGTCATCCCCATAAAGAAGTTTTAGATTTTTTTCAAAAAAGAAAAAAAATAATTTGGAATACTTTTGTAAGTTCAACTTTAGTGGTAAAATAGTTTATAATAAATATTCGGAGAAGAACGGCTTGGCGCCGAAAATTTTTATTTTCGGAGGAAAGTCCGGGCACCCATTAAAGGAAAGCTTCGAAAGAAGCTAGGCAGTAATGCCTAGGAGAAAAGAACAGAGACAATACTAGCCCAAACTTAAAGTTTGGGTGAAAGGTGAAAAGCTGGAGGGTGTCAGAAAAATCTTTTTCTGGCTACCTCCAGGTTCTAAGGAGCAATCCTTAAAACTTCTTTTCTCCTTTCCGGGTGCAAGGCCGTGCTCCGATTTTATAATCGGAGAGTGCCGCTAGGGGTTAAAAGCAATTTTAACCGTAAGACAGATGCCAAGCCTTGACAGAACCCGGCTTACAGTTCTTCTCCAACAAATTATAATAATGGCAGGACATTCCCATTGGGCACAAATTAAAAGAAAGAAAGCAATTATTGATATTAAAAGAAGTCAGTTGATTGGAAAATTGATTAATGCTATTATTGTAGCTGCAAAAGAAGGTAATAATCCTGAAACTAATCCTAAATTAAGAAATGCTATTGAAAGAGCTAAAGAATTTAAAGTTCCATTAGAAAATATCGAAAAAGCAATTTCTAAAGCTCAAGATAAAAGTTTAAATTTAGAAGAAGTTATTTACGAGGCTTATTTTGATGAAGTTTCTTTGTTAATAAAAGCTTTAACTGATAATAAAAATCGAACTTTAGGTGAAGTAAAACATTTATTAAATAAATATGGGGGAAAATTGGCTGAACCAGGATCAGTTCTTTGGAGTTTTCAAGAAAAGGGAGTTATTGAAATTAATAAAGAAAAAGAAAATAAAATTTTTGAGTTTTTAGATATAATTGAAGATCTTAAAGAAAAAAAAGAAAGAATAATGTTAATAACTAGTGTAAAAAACTTAAGCGAGTTAAGAAAAAAACTAGAAGAAAAAAATATAGATATTTTCGATGCTTATATTGATTTTTTGCCTATAAATTATATAGAAAATCTAGATGAAAATAAAAAAGAAAGATTAAAAAATTTAATCAATGAACTTTTAGATCTGAATGATGTTGAAGAGGTTTTTACTAATTTAAAAAATCTTGACTTTTAATAAAAAAGAGTTAAAAATTTTTTAATAATTAATGGTCGCAATTAAAAGAATTTAAGGATGTTAGATTTATTATTGCAAAAAAATTATTAGTATTGATGCAAGAAGAGGAGGATGAAGAAGAATTGTTAGAAGAAGAATTATCGACAGAAGAAGAATTGGAATTTGGAGAAGAAGAATTAGAAGGAGATGAGGACTGGTCAGGTTTTGAAGAAGAAGCAGAAGAAGAATCAGAAGAAGCAACAGAAGAAGAAATGTAAGAAAGATAATTTCTAATTATTGAAAAAATTTAAAAAGAGAACACAAGCTCCTCCTTAAAAAAGGAGGAGCTTTTTAATTTAAAATTAGATTATGATTATAGAAGTAAAATCAAAAAAAGAATTGGATAAAGTAATAAAAGAAATTTTAAAAAAACTACAAAGAAATAGAATTTTTTTGTTTATCGGTGAATTAGGGACTGGTAAAACAACTATAATTAAAAAATTAGCAAAAAAATTAAACATAAAAGAAGTTTTAACAAGTCCAACTTTTATTTTGTGGCAAAAATACGAATTTAAATTTAAAAATAAAAAAATGTTTCTTAATCACCTAGATCTTTATAGAGTAAAAACTATAAAAGAAATTTTAAATTTAGATCTTAGAAAAGAAATTAAGAAAAAAGAAAATTATTTTTTTATTGAATGGGGAGAAAAAATTAAAAAGCATTTAAAAAAGAAAAAAATAAAATTTGTCGAAATTTCAATCAAAAAATTAGATAAAACCAAAAGAATAATTGAAATAAAATGAAAGTTGTTTTAATAGATGCTAATGCTTTAATTTACAGAGTCTATCATGCTATTCCTCGTTTAAGTGATGATTTAGGAAGACCAACCAATGCTTTATATGGTTTAAGTAATATTTTGCTTAAATTTCTTAAAGACAATAAATATGATTATATTTTTGCTTTATTTGATAGACCTGAGCCGACAATAAGACACCAATTATTTAAAGAATATAAAGCCCAAAGACCAAAAATTGCTGATGATTTAAAAATTCAAATAAATCTTTCTAAAAAAATTTTTGATGCTTTCGGAATTAAAATTTTAGAAAAACCAGGTTACGAAGCTGATGATTTAATTGCTACTTTAAATGAAAAATTTAAAGATAAAGCAGATGAAATAATAATTTTGACAGGCGATTTAGATACCTTGCAATTAGTTGATTTAAAAACAAAAGTAATTACAATGAAAAAAGGTATTTCAGAATTTACTATTTATGATGAAAAAGAAGTTTTTCAAAAATATGGGATAAGGCCCGATCAAATCCCAGATTTTAAAGTTTTAGTTGGTGATCCTTCAGATAACATTCCAGGTATTCAAAAAATAGGAGAAAAAACTGCATCCCAGTTATTAAAAAAATATGAAAATATTGAAAACATTATTAATGAAGCTAAAAAATGTAAAATAGATCCAGGTTTAAAGCAAAAAATACTTAAAGATCCTGAAAAATTATTATTTTTTAAAAATCTGGTAACTCTTTCTAAAAATATTGATCTTGATCTTGATATTTTTAAATTAAAATACGAAGGTTACAATTTAAAAAATCTAATTTCCGTTTTTAAAGAATTTTCTTTTAAAAGTTTAATTGAAAGATTAGAAAAAGAAAATAAATCATTAAGTTTGTTTTCAACTACTTTCAAAAAAGAAAATATTAATAAAAGAAAAGGAAGAATTGAAGAGCTTAATTCACCAATTTTTATTTATCATAATAAAGAAAACGAATTAGAAATTTTTGATGGATTTAATGATGTTAAAATTTTTAATTTCTCTGATCTTGAAAAAATTCTGCTTTTGCCAATAGAAAAAATTGTTTTTGATTTTAAAAGCCTTATTAAACCAATTTTAAAAAATGATTTTTATTTTGATAAAAAAATAAACTTAGAAAAGATTTTTGACATTAAACTTGCTTTTTGGCTTTTAAATTCAGATAAAGGAAATTTTTCTTTAGAAGATATTTTAAGTTTTTATAGAAAATCGGATAATTTTTATCAAGGGGCTTTAGAAATTTATTATTTAATAAAAGATGATTTAGAAAAAAATAATCTTTGGCAATTATATTTAAATCTTGAATTACCCCTGAGCTGTGTTTTAGCTAGAATGGAGCTTAGAGGTTTAGAAGTTGATTTTCAAAAATTAGAAGATTTTAGAAAATTATTAAAAAATAAAATTGAAGAAATTAAACAAGAAATTTATCAGTTAGCAGGAAGAAAATTTAATTTAAATTCACCTATAGAATTGAGTTTTACCCTTTTTGATTTTTTGAAATTACCAACTAAAGGAATTAAAAAAACAAAAACAGGTATTTACTCAACTCAAGAAAATGAGCTAATTAAAATAATTGATAAACACCCAATAATTGAAAAAATATTAAATTATAGGGAATTAATGAAACTTTTGACAACTTATACTGAGAGTTTTTTAAAATTAATTGATAATAAATCAAAAACAGTTTATTCTAATTTTAATCAAACAAAAACAGCAACCGGAAGACTTTCTTCAGAAAAACCCAATTTACAAAATTTACCTTTAAAAGGAGAATTATCTAAAGAATTTAGAAAAATATTTAAAGCTAGAAGTGGTTTTGTTTTTATTAGCGCTGATTATTCTCAAATAGAACTTAGAATTTTAGCTCATTTATCTCAGGATGAATCTTTAATCAGTGCTTTTAAAAATGATCTTGATATTCATTCTTTAGTAGCGAAAACTGTTTTTGGCAAAGAAACACCAGAGACAAGAAGAAAAGCTAAAATTATCAATTTTGGAATAGTTTATGGAATTTCACCAAAAGGTTTAGCTGAAAGACTAATGATAAGTATTAGTGAAGCAAAAAAATTAATTGAAAAATTTTATTATTTTTATCCGAGGGTTAAGGAATATCAAGAAAGAGCTATAGATTTTGCTCAAAAAAATTTATACATAGAAACATTAATGGGAAGAAAAAGGAACATTCCAGAAATTAAATCTCTTTCTTATAGGGAAAAAAGCGAAGCTGAAAGAATTGCTATTAATATGCCAATTCAAGGTCTTGGTGCTGATATTTTAAAAAAATCAATGTTAGAAATCGACAAACTAATTTATGAAAAAAATTGGCAAAATAAAGCTTTTTTGGTATTAAGTATTCATGATGAATTAATTTTTGAAGTAAAAGAAGAAATAAAAGAAGAATTTAAGTTTATAATAAAGGATATAATGGAAAATGTTTTACCACTTTCTGTTCCTTTAAAAGTTAATATTTCTGAAGGTTACAATTTAGGAGAATTAGAAAAATGAATTTTCAATTGACAAAATATCTTATTTTTTTAAAAAATTTTCTGAAAAAAAATCTAGAAATAACTATCGCCTTATTTTTAGGTATTATCCTTTTCATTTCTCTTTTTGTTTCAAGTTTTAATTTTTTAAAGTTTTTAGTTTTTTTATCCTTGTTAATTCTTTTAAACTTATTAGGTTATCTTTATTATTTAAAAATAAAAATTCCTAAAGAAGAAAAAATTGATTTATTCTTGCTTGTTAAAAAATTAATTGAGAATCTTCAAGAAGGTATTGTTTTCTATGATGATGAATTAAAAATTTATTATGCAAACAAAAAATTTGCTGAATTAGTAGAAATTTCTCAAGAAAATTTATCAGGCTTAGTTGTTGGTCAGTGGATGCTTAAAAATAAAAATTATGAAAAACTCGGGAATATATTTTTTCCTTTTATTCAAGGAGAAGAGATAAAAATTATTTCTGAAAAGCCAGTAGAAGTCATTAGTGTTAAATTTTCTTTACCAGAAGAAAAATATTTTTTAATTAGTTATTTAGAAATTTTCCTTGATAAACCTTATAAAGTAAGATTAGTTTTTGATAAAACTGAAGATGTTATTGAAGCTAATAAAAAATTAGAATTTATTCAATTGGTTAGCCATAATCTTTTAACTCCTCTTTCAGAAATTAGGTGGCAATTGGAATCTATTGATAAAGAAAAATTAGAAGAAGATGAAAGAGTATTTTTGGAAAATGCTTTATATATAGCTCAAACAGCAAGTGTCTTTGCCCAAAATATGCTTACTTTTTTAAGAATTGAAAAAGGGAAAGTGGAAATAGAATTAAAAGAATTTTCTTTAGAAGAGACAATAAGACGAATATTAAAAATTTTAGAAAGGAAAATAGCTGAAAAAGGTTTAGAGGTTAATGTTGAAATATATGAAAAAGTAAAGAATATTTTAGGAGACCCAACAATGATTTTTCTTTCTTTATTTTCTTTAATTGAAAACGCTGTTGTTTACAATAAACAAGGAGGAAAAGTTTTTATTAAAGCCCAAAAAGAAGAAGGTAGGCCTTATGTTTTAATTGAAATTGAAGATACTGGAATTGGTATGACCAATGAAGATAAAGAAAACTTATTTAAAAAATATTATCGAAGCAAAAAAGCCAAAGAAATGGAAGTAAGTGGTTTTGGTATTGGTTTATATTTAACTAAAACAATAATTGATCTTTATGGAGGAAAAATTGAAATAGAATCTGAAGAAAATAGGGGTACAAAAGTAAAGGTATCTCTTCCTTTAGAAAAAAACCTTATTCCTTTATAATAAAAATTATGATAAAAATAAGAGTTAGATTTGCTCCTTCACCTACAGGAAAGCTTCATATAGGTGGTGCCCGAACTGCTTTATTCAATTATCTTTTTGCTAGATCACAAAAAGGTGTTTTTCTTTTAAGAATTGAAGATACTGATAAAGAAAGATTTAATAAAATTTATGAAGAAGATATTATTGATAGTTTAAATTGGTTAGGACTTTTTCCTGATGAAGAAATTGTAAGACAAAGTGAAAGATTAGATCTTTATGAAAAAGTAATTAAACACTTAATAGAAAAAAATTACGCTTATTATTGTTTTTGTTCAAAAGAAGAATTAGAAATAAGAAGACAAGAACAACTTACTCGAGGCGAAGCTCCTCGTTATCCTGGAACTTGTAGAAACTTAACTAAAAAAGAAGTTAATGAAAGATTAGATAAGGGAGAAAAATATGTTATTAGACTAAAAGTTCCTGAAAAAATAATTACTTTTAAAGATTTTTTAAGAGGAGAAATAAGATTTGATTATAGATTATTAGGCGATTTTGTTATTGCTAAAAATGAAAAAGAACCATTATATTTATTAGCAACTCCTGTAGACGATCATTATCAAGGAATAACTCATATAATTAGAGGAGAAGATCATTTACCTAATACTCCAAAGCAAATTTTAATTTATAAATATATGGAATGGGATTTACCGGTATTCGTTCATCTACCATTAATTTTGGGTTCTGATCGATCTAAACTTTCAAAAAGACATGGAGCTAAAAGTATTAGTGAATTAAAAGAAGAGGGTTATTTACCAGAAGCTATTTTAAATTTTTTAGCTCTTTTAGGTTGGCATCCTGAAGGCGATCGAGAAATAATAAGTTTAGAAGAAATGATTAAAGAATTCAGATTAGAAAAATTAAATAAAAATCCAGCAATTTTTAATATTAGCAAACTTATCTTTTTTAACCGTTATTATTTAAGACAAAAAGACAATCAAGAATTAATTTCTCTTTTAGATTTTTCAAAATACGGAGAGTGGAAAAATGATAATTTTTACGCTTTAAATGGAAATATTTATTCTAAAGAAAAAATTTTAAAAATAATTGAATTAGGGAAAGAAAGAGCTAATTTAATCAACGAAGTTTTAAAAACAGTTGAATTCTTTTTTATTGATTTTGATTATCCTAAAGAATTGCTTTTATGGAAATCTTTAAGTTTTGAGGAAATTAAAAAAAATTTAATTCAGATTAGTAACGAACTTAAAAAAATTTCTGAAAATGATTTTAATTCTTTTAAAATAAAAGAAATTTTGGATAATTTATCAGGTAAAAATAAGGGTCCTTATTTTTGGCCATTAAGAGTTGCTTTATCAGGAAAAGAAGCCTCTCCACCTCCTTTTGATTTGGCTGAAGTTTTTGGAAAAGATTTTACTTTAAAATTAATAAATAAAGCTATTCAAAAACTATGAAAAATCTAATTTTGGGAATAATTATTGGAATTTTGATTGCTAGTTTATTGTCGCAAAATTATTTTAGAAGTCTTCAAAGTATAATTAAAAATTTTTTAAAGATTCTCTCTAAAGGGTTTGACAATTTTGTTCAATTTGTTTATAAAAATACTGGTTTTGATTTTAATAAGCTTTTAGCTAAAATAAAAATCGAAATTAAAAATCTATTTCAAGATCTTAAGAAAAATTTAGAAATAAAAGAATTATTAAAAAATCAGTAAATAATGAAAAACAATATTTTTCTCTTTATTTATTTAATTTTTATTTTTTTAAGTTTGTATATTTTTTTGACAAAAAAATTTTTTTATGGAATTGATATAGCTGGAGGAACTATTTTAACTTACGAAATTGATAAAGAGAATTTAAAAGAAAAAAAATTAAAAGATGCTTTAGAAGAAAGTAAAGACTTGATTGAAAGAAGAATAAATTTTTTAGGAGTAGCTGAATTTAATGTTAATTATACTGAGGGAGGTAAAATTTTAGTCGAAATACCAAATATTAAAAACCCTGAAGAGGCAATAAAAATAATAGGTGATACCCCCTTTTTAGAATTTAAAATTCCTGGTAAAAAAGAAAATGAATTTCTACCCTCAGGACTAACAGGAGAATATTTAAAAAAGGCAGAACTATCTTTTAATCCCCAAACCTATCAACCAATTGTTGTTCTTTATTTTAATGAAAAGGGAAAAGAGATTTTTAAAAATCTAACAAAAGAATATCTTGGTAAACCAATAGCTATTTATTTAGATGGTAAATTAATTTCATCTCCAGTTGTTAGAGATGTTATCGAAAATGGTGTTGCTGAGATAAGTGGTAATTTTACTGTTGAAGAAGCAAAAATCTTAGCTAATAGATTAAATCAAGGTGCTTTACCCGCTCCACTTAAATTAATAAGTGTTTCTCTAGTCAATCCTTTATTAGGAGAAAAATTTTTAGAATTAGCAATTAAAGCTTCAATTTTAGGATTTATTTTGGTTACTCTTTTTATGATAATTGTTTATCGATTTAGTGGACTTTTGGCCTCTATTGCTCTTATAGTTTTTACCTTATTTAATGTCAGTTTGTATAAAGTTTTAGGAGTAACTCTTTCTTTAGCTTCTTTAAGTGGTTTGGTTTTAGCAATAGGAATGGCTGTTGATGCCAATATTTTAATTTTTGAAAGAAGAAGGGAAGAGTTTAAAAAAGGAAAATCACCAGAAGAAGCTATTGAAGAAGGATTTAAAAGAGCTTTTCCATCGATTCGTGATTCAAATATTACAACAATTATTTCATCTTCAATAATTTACTTTTTAGCTTCTTCTTTTGTTAAGGGTTTTGCCTTAACCTTACTTTTGGGTGTAATTATTAGTTTTCTTACAGCGGTTATTTTTACAAAACATTTAATCGAATTAAGCATTTTTGTTTACAAAAAATGGCCAAATTTAGCTTAATCGAAAAAAGATTTTATTTTTATTTAATAAGTTTTTTGTTGATGATTTTTGGTATAGTTAATTTTTTTATTTTTAAACCACCTTTTGGTATTGATTTAGTTGGTGGAGAATTTTTGGAAGTTAAAACTAGTTTGTCGCCTGAAGAAATTTTAAAAGATGTTAATTTTGAGGTAAGATTTATAAAATCTGAAGATTCGATAATTTTTAAAAGTCGAAACGATCTTAATCAAGTTTGGCAAAAAATTTTAGAATTAGATAAAAATGCTATTAGATTAAGTTATGAAAAAATTAGCCCAAGTTTAAGTAAGGAACTAAGAAACAAATCTTTTCTTTTTTCAATTTTAGTAATTTTAGCTATAACTTTTTATATAGTTTTTGCCTTTAGACAATTAAAAAGACATTTTAATATTTTTGTAATTTCTTTTGTAGTGATTTTAACTCTTTTTCACGATATTTTAGGAACAATAGCTTTTTATTCTTTATTTTTAAAAATTTATAATTATGAAATTGATATAAAATTTATAACTGCTCTGCTTATAATTTTGGGCTATTCTGTTCATGACACTATTGTTGTTTTTGATAGATTAAGAGAAAATATTTCCAAGACAGGTAAAATAACCAAAGAAATTTTTGATTTAAGTATTAAAGAAACAATGAGAAGATCAATTTTTACTTCTTTAACAGCAATTTTAAGTATTTTACCATTGGCTTTTATGATTAAAATTTTATCCCCATTTTTATTCTCTTTAATTTTCGGCATAATAGTTGGTACTTATTCTTCAATCTTTTTTGCTTCTCCGATGTTATATGAATTTGTAAAGAAAAAATAATGTGCGGAATAGTAGGTTATTTAGGTAAAAGAAATTCTTTATTGATATTATTAGAAGGTTTAAAAAGATTGGAGTATAGAGGTTATGATTCTTGTGGGATTGTTTTGTCTAATAATGAGGAAATTTATCTTTATAAAAAAGTAGGAAAAGTTTCCGAATTAGAAAAGGAAGTAAAAAATAAAAATTTAGATGGAAATATTGGTTTAGGTCATACTCGGTGGGCTACTCATGGCGGGATTAATGAAAATAATGCTCATCCTCATTATGATTGTTCTCAAAATATTTTTTTGATTCATAACGGTATTATTGAAAATTATCAAGAATTAAAAGAAAAGCTAAAGAAAAAAAATCATAATTTTTATTCGGAAACAGATAGCGAGGTTTTTGCCCATTTGATTGAAGAATATTATAAAAATAACGATTTTGAAAATTCTGTTTTAAAAGCTCTAAAGGAAATAAGGGGTAATTTTGCTTTTGTTATTTTTAACAAAAAAGAAAAAGATAAATTAATAGGAGCAAGATTTTCTAGTCCATTAATATTAGGCTTAGGTAAAGAAGAATATATTTTAGCCTCAGATCCTTCTCCAATTTCTTTAATTACTAAAAATGTTGTTTATTTAGATGACGGAGATATGGTTGTTGTTGATAAAAACAAAGGAGTAAAGATTTTTTCTTTTTTAAATGAAAAAGAAAAACCCTTAGTAATTTATCAAATTAATTGGCAAATAGATGATATTAAAAAAGAAAATTATGAACACTATATGATCAAAGAAATAGAAGAGGAACCAAAAGCAGTTTTTAATACTTTTTATAAAAGATTAAATTTTGAAAGATTAGAAACAAATTTAAAAGAATTAAATGAAATTAAAGAAAAATTAAAAAACATCGAAAAAATTGTTTTAACTGCTTGTGGAACAGCTTATTATGCTTGTCTTTATGGTCGGTATTTATTTGAGGAATATTTAAATTTGAATTCTGAAGCGGAAATAGCTTCTGAATTAAGATATCGAAATTATCCTTATAATGAAAAAACTCTTTTAATTGTTATTTCCCAGTCAGGTGAGACAATTGATACTTTAGAAGCTTTAAAAATTGCTAAAAAGAGAAATGTTTTAATTATAGGAATAATTAACGTACCTGGATCAAGTATAACTAGATTAGTTGATAAAGTTATTTATACTCAAGCTGGTCCGGAATTAGCTGTTGCTTCAACTAAAGCATTTTTAGCCCAAATAACAAGTTTGATTATTTTAATGATTTATTTAGCAGAAATTAAAGGAATTAATTTAAAAAATAAAAAACAAATTTTTGAAGAAATCAAAATTATTCCTGAAAAAATTAAAGAAATTATTAACAGAAAAGAAGAAATTAAAAAATTAGCAGAAGATCTTATTTGTTTTAAAAATTTTTATTTTTTAGGAAGAAAATTTCAATATCCAATAGCTTTAGAGGGTGCTTTGAAATTAAAAGAAATTGCTTATCTTCATTCAGAAGCTTATCCAGCTGGAGAAATGAAGCATGGACCAATAGCTCTTATTGATGAAAACTTTCCTGTTTTTATTTTGGCTCCCAAAGATTCCGTTTATGAAAAAACAATATCTAATTTGGAAGAAATTAAAGCAAGAAAAGGAAAAATAATTTTAATTAGTGATGAAGCTTTTGAAAAGGCTGATTATGTTTTAAAAATCCCGAAGTCTTTAGAAATATTTTATCCATTTTTAACCGTTGTTCCTTTACACCTTTTTGCTTATTATTTTGCAAAAATTTTAGGTCGAGAAATTGATAGACCCAGAAATTTAGCTAAGTCAGTAACAGTGGAATGAAAATAGTTTGCTTTGGAGGAGGGACAGGTCTTTCTCAGATTTTAACAGGCTTAAAAGATGCTATTAAGAGACAAATAAAAAGACTTTCAGCAATTGTTACCGTTGCTGATTCTGGTGGCAGCACAGGGGTTTTAAGAAAGATTTATGATATTCCTGCTATTGGTGATATTAGAAATTGTTTGTTAGCTTTGTCAGATATAGAAAATTTTGTAAAAAAAGCATGGCAATATAGATTTAAAGGGAAGGGCTTATCTAAGCACCCATTGGGAAATTTGTTTTTAGTTGCTCTTGTGCAAACTCAAGGGAATTTAGAAAAAGCTGTAAAATTATCTTCAAAAATTTTAAAAACAAAAGGAGAAATAATCCCTTCAACTATTGAGAATGTAAATTTAGTAGCTAAATTTGAAAATGGGAAAGTGATTAAAGGCGAAGAAGAAATTACCAATTATGGTTTAAAAACTAAAAAGAAAATAAAGAAAATTTGGCTAATTCCTAAAAATCCTAAAGCAACGAAATTAGCAATTAAAAGAATAAAAGAAGCTGATTTAATTCTAATAGGACCTGGAAGTTTATATACGAGTATCTTACCAAATTTTTTAATTAAAGAAATTAGTCAAGCAGTAAACAAAACTAAGGCTAAAAAAATTTTTATTATGAATCTTTTAACTCAACCTGGGGAAACTGATAATTTTAAAGCAAGTGATCATCTTAAAGAATTTTTGAAACATTCAGGAGTTGAAAAAATTGATTTTGTTTTATTAAACAACACTAAGCCATCAAAATATTTTCAAAAAAAGATCAAAGAAGAAAACAAAGAGATTGTTTTTAATGATCTTGAAGAAATTCGAAAATTAAAAATTGAGCCGATTTTAAAAGATTTGGCTTTAACAAAAGATACTTATTTTAAACACTCGCCTCTTAAAATAAAAAAAGCTATTTTGGAGTTGAAAAAAATATTGTAAAATAATAAATAGGATGGCTGTTAAAACAAGAAATTTAGTAAGATTAAAATGTTCAGATTGCAGTAAAATAAATTATTATTATTGGAAGAAAAAAGGTGCTGAATACAAATTGAATTTAAAGAAATATTGTAAAAATTGTAGAAAGCATACAAATCATAAAGAAGTTAAAAGATAAATGGGGGAGTAGCTCCAATCGGTAGAGCAGCGGTCTCCAAAACCGCAGGTTGCAGGTTCGAATCCTGCCTCCCCCGCTACAGTCCTAAAACATCGCTAATTTCATTCATAGCTTTGAGGGCAATTTCAACTAATTCTTCTAATTTTATTCCTAACATTTCTTCTGTTTTTAAAATTATTTCCCGATTAACCCCTTTAGCAAATGATGGCTCTTTAAATTTACTTAGAACTCTTTCAACTGTAACTTCACTTAATTTTTTATTTGGCATTACTAAAGCAACAGCAACAATAAGACCCGTTATTTCTTCAGTACAATATAAAGCTTTTTCTAAATTTGTTTCCGGAGTTAAACCTTGTAAATGATTATGTTTTTTTATTGCTTCAATAACTTCTTTTGGGAATTTTTCTTTTTCTAAAATTTCAACTGCTATTAATGGATGTTTTTCTGGTGTTTCTTTTGTTATTTCCCAATCTAAATCATGTAAAAGTCCAGCTAAAGCCCAAATGTTTTCATCTTCGTTAAATTTTCTAGCCAAATGTCTCATTAAATTTTCAACAGCAAAAAGATGCTTTTTTAAATTTTCGTTTTTTATGTATTGATTTATTAAGTTTAAAGCTTTTTCTCTTAAGTCCATTTTGTTAAAATTAAAAAACAATGACTACTTTTTATTTTTTAATAATTTTTTTACTTTTCCTTATAATGTTTCTAATTACTCTTATTCTCTTTATTGGCTATCTATTAATATTTTACGAAATTAAATACAAAATTCCTTATGTTCCTTCTGACAAAAAGCTAATTAAAAAATTATTTCGGGTTTATCCATTTGAAAAAGGAAAAATTTTTATTGATTTAGGCTCAGGAGATGGGTTAGTTGTTTTTGAAGCCGCTAAAAATGGTTTAATTGCTTATGGTTACGAAATTAACCCCGTTTTATATTATTTTTCACTTTTAAAAAAGAAGATTTTTAAAATTGAAAAAGCAAATTTTTTTAGAAAAGATCTAAAAAGTGTTAATCTTAAAGATGCTGATTATATTTATTTATATCTTTTACCAAAAACATTAGCTGAAATTGAAAACAAAATATTTAGTGAAGGGAAAAAAGAAAGTAAAGTTATTTGTTTAGATTTTAGATTTCCTAATAAAAATTTTAAAGAAAAAATATTGGATAGATTTTATATTTACGAAATATGATAAAATAAATTTAAAGCGCGGGTGGCGGAATTGGTAGACGCGCTGCCTTGAGGGGGCAGTGGCTAAAAGCCGTGCGGGTTCGAATCCCGCCCCGCGCACAAAATGAAATTATCTTTTAAATTCAAAAATATTCAATCAGTTCCTTCAGATATTTTATCTTTTTTTAAAGAAAAATTTAAAAAAATTGAGAAAATTACTAAAAAAGAAGGAGAAGCTTTTGTTAATGTTGAATTAATAAAAGATAAAGAAACAAAAGAAAATAAAGGTTTATATAAAGTAAAAATATTTTTTGATACTCCTAAAAGATCAGCTATTGTTATTTATGGTTTTGGGAAAAATTTTTATCAAGCAATTTCTAAAGCTTTTAAAAAATTGTCTTCTTTAGTTAAAAGATCTAAGTAAATTTTTTAGATCTTTCCAAAAATCAATTATATATTTTTCATAATCTAGCTTTCCTAAAGCTATTTCATCTAAATTTTTTTCCATTTCAGCTGTAAAATTTAAATCCATCAATTTAGAAAAATTTTTTTCTAAAAATTCTATTACTCTTTTACCAGCTTCAGTTGGTTTTAAAAAATTTTTTTCTTTAAAAACATAATTTCTTTTGATTAAAGTTTTAATGATTTCAGAATAAGTTGATGGTCTTCCTATTCCTAATTCTTTTAATTTTTTGATTAAGCTTTCTTCGGTATATCTTTTAGGAGGTTTTGTTTTTACTTTTTCTATTTTTATTTCTTTTGCTTTTAGAATTTGACCTTCTTTAATTTCAGGTAAAGCAATAAATTTTCTTTTAAAAGGGTAATATTTCAAAAATCCTTCGAAAATCAATTTTTCTCCTTGAGATAAAAATTTATAATTTTTGTTTTTTAAAAAAACTATTGTTTTTTCAATTAAAGCATTTTTTGAACAAGCTGAAAGATTAGAAAAATAAATTAATAAATAAATTAATTTTTCAAGATTGTTTTTGAATAAATTTTGGTTTATTTTTAAGCTTGTTGGTCTAATTGCTTCATGGGCTTCTTGAGAAAATTTAGATTTTTTCATTAATGGTTTTTCATAATCATCTTTTAAAAAATTTTTAACATCCTTTAAAAATTCAGGCGATAAATAAAAACTATCAGTCCTTGGATAAGTAATTAAACCCTTTTCATACAAAGATTGAGCAATTTTCATTGTTAAATAAGAAGGAATTTTAAATTTTAAAAACGATAATCTTTCAAGTAAAGCAGTATCTAATGGTGTTGGTTTTTTTATTTCATTTTTTCTTTTTTCAATTTTTTCAATTAAAAAAATATCATCTAAATCATTTTTGATTTTTTCTAAATAATTTTTATCTTCAAAAAGAAATTTATTTTTATTTTCAAAATAAATTGCCTTAAAATCTCCAAAATTAACAATTAATCTGTAAAAAATTTTTTCTTTGAAATTTTCAATCTCTTTTTCTCTTAAAACAATTAGTTTTAAAGCTGCTGACTGAACTCTTCCAGCTGATTCACCAATTTTACTTTTCCATAATAAGGGAGATAAAGAATAACCTATAATTCTATCTAAAAATCTTCTACTTTTTTGAGCTAAAACAAGGTTTTGTCTAATTTTTGTTGGATTTTTAAGGGCATTTAAAAGAGCATTTTTAGTTATTTCATGAAAAACAATTCTTTTTAAACTATTTTTATTAGCAAGCATTTTAATTTCTTGAGCAATCATTTCTCCTTCGCGATCAGGATCAGAAGCTACGTAAATTTCTTTAGCTTTAGAAATTAAATTTTTTAATTTTTGAATAATTTTATTTTTCCCCTTAATTGGTAGATATTTTGCTTTTAATTTTCCGTTTTCTAAATAAATGCCAAATTCTTTTTTAGGTAAATCAAATAAATGTCCTAAAGTAGCTACAATATAAAATCCTTTTAAAAATTTTGCAATTGTTCTTGCTTTAGTTTTTGATTCAACAATTAGAATTTTCATTATTTATTAATATAAAATTTTCCTCCCCTATTGAAAACAACTCCTTTTATTTCTAAACTTGATAAATTAACTAAAATTTCACCAATTTCCAATTTAGTTTTTTCTTTGATTTCATTAATAGTTAATCCGCCATTTTTTAATGCTTCATAAATTAATTTTTCCTTTTCTGAAAAACTTAAATTTTTTACTTTTTGTGGAATTTTAAAATCGAAAGCCCTTAAAATATCTTCTGGTTCAATAACTAAATTTGCTCCTTGCTGAATTAATCTCAAGCTTCCTAAATAATTTTTTTCATAAATTGATCCAGGAACTACAAAAATTTCTTTTCCATATTCTAAACCGTATCTTGCTGTAATTAAAGCACCAGAATCAATTGGAGCTTCAATTATTAAAATTCCATCACTTAAACCAGCTATTATTCTATTTCTTAAAGGAAAATGAGAAGGTAGAGCCGGAGATCCTAAAGAATATTCAGAAACAATAGTACCATTATATTCAATAATTTTTTCAACAATTTTTCTTCTTGGATCTTTTAAAATTAAATCTAAACCACAACCAATTACAGCAATATTTTCCTTTTTGTTTTCAAGCGCACCTTTGTGAGCATATTCATCAATTCCATAAGCTAAACCACTAACAATTAAAACACCTAATTTTGATAATTTTTCCGAAAAATTAAAAGATATTTTTTTACCAATTTCTGATGCCTTTCTTGTGCCAACAATAGCAATTGTTAAGTTAGAAGAAAATAAATTTTTTTTATCACCTAAAATAAAAAGCCCCAATATTCTTTCTTTAATGTTTTTTAGTTTTAAAGGAAGTTCTTTTCTTAAAATAATTTCTCCACCTAAATTTTTTAATTTTTCATATTCTTTTTCCCAATCTTTTTTAATTTTAAATTCTTTTTCAACGATCTCATAAATTTTTTTAAAATTTTTGTATTTTTTATAAAGCAAATAAATCTTTTTATTAGGTGGTTCAAAATTGCTTGTAATAGCTAAAAAATATAATTTTTCTTCCATTTTT
>PSMS01000006.1:22696-29876 GCA_040290225.1 Patescibacteria group bacterium
GCTCAAGTAATTTTTGAAGAAATTGAAGAAAAATTAAAATCAAATTTTCTTTTTATGATTATTAAAAACACTTTCCAGACATTTTTAATTTTAGGTTTTTTTACTTCTTTTGTTTCTTTAATTTTATTTTTTTATCAACTGTCTTTTTTTATAATTAACCTTTTTCAAAAAAAATTTGACAAAATTTCGTTAATAAAAATAGCTTTAATTTCTGTTTTAATTTTTATTGGTCCTGGCAGTTTTTCTTTAGACAAAGCTTTAAATATCAGATTTTAAAATGAAAAAATTTCTTATTTTATTTTTGATTCTATTAATTTTTAAACAAGCTTTAGCTCAAGAAATTATTATTTCGGAAATAATGTATAATCCTAAAGGAAGCGATACTGATCGAGAATGGATAGAAATTGTAAATTTATCTAATAATTCTCTTAAAATTTTTGGAGGTAAAAAGGGTTGGCGTTTAAATGATGGGAAAAATCATTTATTTGAAGAAACTGAAATAATTTTAAACCCAAAAGAAGTTTTAGTTATTGTTCAAAATAAAAAAATCTTTTTAAATGAGTATCCAGAATTTAATGTAAAAATAATCGAAGCTAATTTTTCTTTAAAAAATGATTCAGGATCTATTTCTTTAATTGATGAAAATAAAATTGTTAGAGCATCAATTAATTATTCAAAAAATTGCGGAGGTTATGGAAATGATAGATCTATAATTTTTGTTAATAATTCTTGTTATGAAAACGCAAAATTAAAAGGAAATCCAGGTAAATGGCCAGACGAAATTTATCGAAAAGAAAATCAAACTATTAATGAAACAACTACTTTTACTTTAACAAGCACTCAATCAACGAATAGTCAATCAACAACTACTCAATCAACAAGCAGCCAAAAGGAAACCTCACCATTAACTTTTGAGGAAAAAATAATTACTACAACAATTGAAAAGAAAATAGATTATTCTTTTCTTGTTATTAATGAATTTTTTCCAAATCCCAAAGGAAACGATAAGGGAAAAGAATTTATTGAACTTTTCAATGAAGGTGATGAAGATATTGATTTGGAAGGTTTAATTTTACAGGTTGGAAGATACAAAATAAAATTAAGTGGGAAAATAGGTAAAAAAGAATACCTAGTTTTAACTAACGAAGATTACAATTTTTTTATAAAAAATAGTGGCGATGAAATAAAACTTTTAGATTCTAAGGGAAATTTAATTCACAAAATTAGCTATCAAGGTAAAGCTAAAGAGGGTTTAAGTTTTTCTCGAGTTGAAGAAGAATGGATTTGGACAATACCAACACCCGGAAAAGAAAATAGTAAACAGGAAATAAATTTTGAAAAAGAAAATCCGACTAAAAAAGAAATTGTTAAAGAAAATAAAAACATTGATGAAGATAATGAAAGATATTTAGCTCAAATAATTGGTAATAAAGAAGATAATCAAAAAAATTTATTTTTAATTATTGGTTCGTTTTTCTTTTTAATAATTTTAGTTATTTTATTTTTTGTTATTAAAATTTAAAAGATCGTGAGTTAAATTTTTGTATTTTTCAATTAATTTTTCTATTTCATTTTTTTCTAATTTTTCTACTAAGTTTTTGATTGTTAAATCAAAATTATTTTTATTAAATTTCCATCCCCAGATTCCAAGTTCAAAAACTCCGTAAAAATAACCTTCACCAAGCACAATCTTTTCACTTATTAAATAATCATTTTTATGATCAATTCTTAAAGAATTAATAGCTAAAGAAATATAAGCTAATTGGAGTTTTCTTTTTTCTTCTTCGTTTAATAAATTTTCAATTTCTAAAAATATTGGCAAAGTTGTTTCTAATTCTAAAAGATGAATATTTTCTTTTTGGTGATGCTGATGATATAAATTATGAAGAGCAATATATATCAAACCCCATTTAGTAACTTCTTCTAAATTGTCTTTAATTTCTAAATAATTTTTAATTCTTTTTAAATCTTTTAAAGCTGAAGTAAAAATTAATCCCTCTTTTTGAGGTAAAAAATTAAAACTTAAATTTTTTAAGTAGTTTTCATTATCAATGTTTTTTAGTTTTAGGATTTCTTCGATTGTGTTTTTTAAAACAAGGTGCATGTTTGAAAACTAAGAAGGGGTCCCTTTTGGGGACCCCTTCTTTTATTTAATTTATTTTTTAGTTTTTTACTTTTTTAAATAAAAAGAAGAGGCCCCCGATTTTTTATCGGCGACCTTTTGACAAATAATGAAATATGTCAAAAACCAAAAATTTTTACTCATTTATTAATTCCATTATAACTCAAACTAATTTTAAAAGTCAAGAGAGTTTTCCACAAAGCCTAAAAAAATTATTAAAAAAATTCTTAAAATTAATCTTAAATTAAGGTCGGTTTTAAATATTAATATTTTAAATTAACATTTAAATGCCATCGCCACAAGATACTTATTTATTAGACATTTTAAATAATATAACAATTTCTACATTATCTTTATTTAGTAATGCACTCCAAAGGTTCATTTTAGCTTTTTTTGTTTTTGTTCTTGGTTGGTTGGTTGCTACTGTTTTGAAAATTGTCTTTGAATTGATTGTCGAAAGATTAAGATTAAAAGAATTATTAGAAAAAACAAATTTACATCAGTATTTTGAAGGATTTGAATTTGAAGATGGTTTAGTTCGTTTGTTAGCTAGTTTTGTTTTTTGGTTTGTGTTTCTGATCTTTTTTATGAGTTCAACAGAAATTTTGGGTTTAAATGCTGTTACTAACTTTTTAAGAGATTTACTCTACTTCCTTCCACGTGT
This sequence comes from Patescibacteria group bacterium, assembly GCA_040290225.1. Lineage (GTDB taxonomy): Bacteria > Patescibacteriota > Minisyncoccia > UBA6257 > HR35 > PSMS01. The sequence continues at coordinate 25,483 of PSMS01000006.1, forward strand.
TTTAGCTGGAGTTTTAATTTTAATTGCTGGTTTTATTTTTGGAGATTTATTCTATAAATTTTTGAAAGGAGTTCTTAAGGGATTAGAAAGAAAAAGTGCAGATTTTGTAGCTTCAGTTGGTAAGTGGTCTTTAATTGTTTTTTCATTTTTAGCTGCCTTAAATCAACTCGGAGTTGCTAATGAAATTATTAATACATTACTTTTTGGTTTAGTTTTGTTTTTGGGTTTAGCAGGTGGACTTTCTTTTGGTTTAGGTGGCCAAGATTTAGCTAGAGAAGTTTTAGAAAATCTAAGAAAAAAATTTAGATCTTGACAATAAAAATAAAATCAGAATATAATATATTTCAAATAAGTGTATGTTGAAAGAGATTTTAATTTTGAAAAAATTTTGGATTTTTGTTGTAAAAGAAAGAATACTAAAAATTTTTAAGATTTGAAAAAGTGTTGAGGTGATAGTTGAAAATTGGCTAAAGAAAATTTACTGGTTGAGGGTGGATGCCTTGGGAGGAGGTGGCGATGAAGGACGCGCCTAGGCTGCGATAAGCCCGGGGAAGGTGCCTAGGAACCGTTGATCCCGGGATTTCCGAATGGGGTAACCTGTCCTGACGAAAGTCAGGACATCCAATGCCATTTTGCCGGCATTGGAGGCGCACCCGGGGAAGTGAAACATCTCAGTACCCGGAGGAAAAGATACCAATAGGTATTCCCTAAGTAGCGGCGAGCGAAAGGGGAAAAGCCCAAACCCCAAACTTATAAATTTAAGTTTGGGGGGTTAAAGGGATAAAGCGTTCCTTTTAAGAGTTAATGATCCTGGTGCATGGGATCAGACTCTTAAAAGGAGGTTGGGTTAAAAAAGAGGTTGTTAGCCGAAAGACCCTGGAATGGGCTGCCATAGAGGGTGAAAGCCCCGTAGGCGAAAACAACCTCTCCCAACTGCTTTATTTCCTGAGTACCCCGAGGAACGATAGCCTTGGGGGAAGTTGCCTGGACCAACAGGCAAGGCTAAATACACCTCCTCACCGATAGCGAACAAAGTACCGCGAGGGAAAGGTGAAAAGCAGGCCGGAAAGGCCGGTGAAATAGAACCTGAAACCCTCAACCAACAAAGAGTCGGAGCTCTATACCTTTTTAGGTATAGAGTGACGGCGTGCCTATTGAAGAATGAGCCGGCGAGTTCGGGTCAGTCGCTTGGTTAAGGCCGTTCAAGGCCGGAGCCGTAGGGAAACCGAATTGGTCTGAAAAGGGCCAATTTTTGTGGCTGGCCCGAGACCCGAAGCCAGACGATCTACCCGTGGCCAGGGTGAATTCAGGCGAAAGCCTGAAGAAGGCCCGAACCCGTGGGTGTCGCAATACCCTGGGATGAGCTGCGGGTAGGAGTGAAAAGCTTATCGCGTCTGGGAATAGCTGGTTCTCCCCGAAATAGCTTTAGGGCTAGCGGGTGTCAATAGTATTCTGGCGGTAGAGCACTGATGAGTTAGTAAAGGCCGAAAGGTCAGCTAACTCATCAAACTCCGAATGCCAGAATACGTTCCACCTAGTCAGTCTATGGGGATAAGCTCCATAGACAAGAGGGGAACAACCCAGACCACCAGCTAAGGCCCCTAAATTGTAGCTAAGTAGGAAAGGAAGTCTTCCTCCTATGACAACCAGGAGGTTGGCTTAGAAGCAGCCATCCTTTAAAAAGTGCGTAACAGCTTACTGGTCGAGGAGGAAGGCGCCGAAACATTTACGGGTTTAAGCTACATGCCGAAGCTGTGGTCCTGATTCTTCAAAAAGAATCAGGAGGTAGGGGAGCATTTCCCACGCGATGAAGATCCTTCGTAAGAAGGATTGGAGCGTGGGGAAGAGAGAATGCCGGCATGAGTAACCGCAAATCGCCTGAGACGGGCGATCGCCGTAAGGGCAAGGTTTCCTTGGCGATGGAAATCAGCCAAGGGTTAGGCGGGACCTAAGGCAAAGCCGAAAGGCGTAGCCGATGGACAGCCGGTTAATATTCCGGCCCCACCTTATAGCGCTCGATGGGGTGACGAAGGAAATAAAAAGGAGAGGGGTAGTGGTTACCCTTTCGCCTTTCACTAGAGGAGATAGGGAGGCAAATCCCCCTATCAGGGTTAAAAGCCCGATCCTCGAGAAAGGCGAGAAGTTCCCTTTTGGGAACAACTCCTTTAAAGAGCCTTCCAAGAAAAGCCTCTAAGAATTAAGCTATAAGGTGCCCGTACCGGAATACCGACACAGGTGCCCGAGGCGAGTAGCCTAAGGCGAACGGGTTAGCCCTCCTCAAGGAACTCGGCAAAAAAGCGGGCGTAAGTTCGCGAAAAGCCCTGCCTAAGCTTTAGCTTAGGCCGCAGCGAACGTTTCCCTGGCGACTGTTTACCAAAAACACAGCTCCCTGCTTAACTGGTAACAGGATGTATAGGGGGTGACGCCTGACCGATGCCGGAAGGTTAAAGGCTAAGGGTAATTTCCGGCAATTGGAAAAATCCAATTGCCGGAAGTTGCTCATTGGCCTAAGCCCCGGTCAATGTCGGCCCTAACCCTAAGGGTCCTAAGGTAGCGCAATTCCTTTCCGGGTAAGTTCCGGAGCGCATGAAAGGCGTAACGACTGGGGAACTGTCTCGAGGAGGGGCCCGGTGAAAATGCAATCCCCGTGAAGATGCGGGGTGCGGGCAACGGGACGGAAAGACCCCGGGAGCTTTACTGGGCTCACTTATTGGCTTTGGTTAAGTGATGCAGAGCGTAGTGGGGAGGCTATGAAGCTCTGCTTTCGGGCAGAGTGGAGCCGTCAATGGAACACCCACCTTCACTTAGCTAAAGTCTAATGCCAGCTAGCAACTGGCAGATAGTGAGTGAGGGCCAGTTTCACTGGGGCGGTGGCCTCCTAAAAAGTAACGGAGGCGTCCAAAGGTTGGCTTGTCCTGGATGGAAACCAGGATGAAAGTATAAAGGCATAAGCCAGCCTGACTGCGAGGCTGACAAGCCGAGCAGAGGCGAAAGCCGGGCTTAGTGACCCGACGGCTCTTTTTGGAAAGGCCGGAGACAACGGATAAAAGTTACCCCGGGGATAACAGGCTGATCTCCCCCGAGCGTCCACAGCGGCGGGGAGGTTTGGCACCTCGATGTCGGCTCGTCGCATCCTGGGGGTGAAGAAGCTCCCAAGGGTTGGGCTGTTCGCCCATTAAAGCGGCACGCGAGCTGGGTTCAGAACGTCGTGAGACAGTTCGGTCTCTATCCGCCACGGGCGCAGGAGGCTTGAGGGGGTCTCTTCCTAGTACGAGAGGACCGGAAGGGACGCGCCTCTGGTTTTCCGGCTGTCCCTCCAGGGGCATAAGCCGGGTAGCCAAGCGCGGGAGGGATAACCGCTGAAGGCATCTAAGCGGGAAGCCTGCCCCAAGATGAGGCCTCCCACGGCATAGCCGGTAAGGACCCGGGTAGACGACCCGGTGGATGGGCTGGGGGTGTAAGCGCTGCGAGGCGTTGAGCCGACCAGTTCCAATCGTCCGAGGTCTTGACCGTTTTTGCTGGGATCTGGGGTGCTGCCACCTGGTCTGTGGTCCTCAATTTGAGGCGTACAAGAGGAGAAGCCCCCGTGCCCATAGCGGCGTGGACCCACCCGTTCCCATTCCGAACACGGAAGTGAAACGCGCCAGCGCCGATGGTACTAAGACCGCAGGGTCTTGGGAGAGTAGGTCGGTGCGGGGGTTTTTGCTTGCGGGAGTAGCTCAGTTGGTAGAGCACAACCTTGCCAAGGTTGGGGTCGCGGGTTCGAGTCCCGTCTCCCGCTCCAGAACAACCCCCCGGTAACCCCCGGGGGGTTTATTCTTCCTCTCCTGGAAGCCCCAGCGCCTCGAGTCGAGCGATCAGAGCGGGATCCTCCACCAGCACGACGTTTCTACGGGCGCGGGTCTCGGATTTGAGGCGGCCCTCTTTGGCGGCCTCCTTCCAAAGGGCCATAAGCTCCGGATCCTGTGTGAGAAGGGGGGTGACCTTGTGGGCCGGATAGATCCGCCTCACTTTAGCGCCTCCTCGAGGGCGTTCCAGGCCAAAGTGGCGCACTTCACCCGGGCGGGGAGCTTGGCTACGCCGCTTAGGGCCAAAAGATCCCCCAGGTGGGGGTCCGGCGGCGCGCCCTCCACCACCATGGCCTTGAACCTTTGGGCGAGCTCCAAGGCCTCTTCCACAGTCTTTCCCTTTACGGCTTCGGTCATGAGCGAGGCGCTGGCGGTGCTGATGGCACAGCCTTGGCCTTGGAAGCGGGCATCAAGGATGCGCCCCCCCTCTACCCTGAGCATGACCTCTACTTGGTCGCCACAGGAGGGGTTGTGTCCGCCTGCAGCCCGGTTGGCCTCGAGGAGGAGGCCGTAGTTTCTGGGGTTCTGGTAGTGCTTGAGGATGAT
>PSMS01000026.1:0-4331 GCA_040290225.1 Patescibacteria group bacterium
GTGCCAAAGTTGAATTAAGGGGATAATTTATTTTAGTATATCTAAAGTTAAATGAAGATGAGCTCCTGTTCCTCTACATTTCCATTGTGGACAAGGTTCTACTTTTTTTCCTCGACAATCTAAAATCATACCACTTTCATTAAGAACTCTAAAACCAGCTTGAGTTGCTTTGTTTAATAATTCTTGAAATGTTATATTATTCGAAGCAGGAATAACATCAATACAATTTTGTGCCTTCACATGACAACTACTTGATGCTATGCCAACAGTACTAGTTATAGGTCTAGTAGCAGAAGTTATTTTAATTTTTTGGTTTTGACCCAATAATTTATTTAAATCTCGAAGAGCATCACAAACCTCGCGCCTTGTGCGTGGATCAGGTGCCCCAATTATTATTCTACCATCAATACCACAATCTCTAAGATAAACTAGCCGGCCATTATATTTGTTTTTTCCATAAAGCTTTGCTTTTTCTTGAATAGCAGGACAAATATACTCCTTAGATTCCCGTGTATTTGGATCATAAGTAGTATATACAACTTCAGCCCTAGTTCCTCTAGGTCCTGTTACGGTTTCTGACCATGATCTTTCCTCAAAAGCCCGAGGATCGTACTCATCAAATTCTAATTCTACAGGTTGTAATTTTTCAATTTTAGGAATGAACCACTCTACTTCAAAGATATTTGGATTAATATAATTTAAGATTTGAGGAAGAAGTAAAACAACAGCTAAGGCAAAAAGGGAATTTATCATTTTTTTTCTACCGCTTTCAGCACTAAAAATATTAGCTCCTGAAAATAAATACTGTAAAGCTCCAAAAAAGAAATTAAAAAAAGCAAAAATTACAAACAACAAAAAAAGTAAATTATAAACAGCCTGAAAACAACCTCCTATATCAGAACATTTAATTATTTTTTCTATTGGTCCAAGTGGCGGCATTATTTTTAATTTTATAATATAATTTGAATTAATTTAAAAGCCCTGGTAGCTCAACTGGAAGAGCGCGAGGCTTCGGACCTCGAGGTTGGGGGTTCGAGTCCCTCCCAGGGCAAAATTTATAATTTTCTTCTTTTAATTTTTTCATAAAAAGCAATTAACCAATATCTTAATTTGAAAGGAAAATCCATTGTTGAAAGAAAATCTATTCTGAATCCTCCAAAACCCTTTTTAAATTGAGTCAAACCATACCAAGGATGATTTGGTACCTCTTTTTTAGCTAATCCCCAAAAATTATAAAATCTGCATCCTCTTTTCTTTGCTTCCTGAATTATTCCCCATTGAATCTTGTAATTAATTGGTTCTTTTGTTGGTAGAGAAGCTGAATGATGGTAAAAAGCAATTTTGTGAGAAAAAATAACTAAAGCTGATGAATAATATTTACCCTCCATTTTACCTAAAAACATTAAAGCCTTATTTTCTTTACTAAATATCTCAAATTCTTTTTTAATTAGTTCTTTAGGATAAGGTATAAATTTTTTTCTTTTATGAAGATCTTCATAAAGATTCCAAAAAATTTCAAATTTCTCTAAATCTGTTGTTTTTTCAATTTCTAAATAAGGTTTTTTTATTGCTTCTAAAATTAAATTTCTTGTTGTTTTATTCATTTGCTTTAACATTTCATCATCATCTTTTATTTCTTTAAGCCAAAAATTTTCAGAAACAATATAAGTTGGAGCTATTATAAATCCATTTTTCAAAAATTTTTCAAGAATTTCTTTTTTATTTTCAAAAACAGAATTTATTCTTAAAAAATGATATTTTTTATTTAATTTATTTTCTTTAAGAAAATTTAAAAGCAAAATTAAAGCTTCATCTAATTTTTCTTCTCGAATAACCGGACCATGTAAAACAGCTAAAATATTTCCTCTTTTAGCAAAATAACCAATTAATTGACAAACTCCAACCAAATCATCTTCAAAAAATCCCAATCTTATTATTTCTCTTTTTAAACTTTTTTCAACCTCACCATATTCATAATCTTGTAAAAAACTTAAATAACCAAAATTATCTAAAAAATTATTCCACTTTTCTTTATTTTCCAAAATTTTTATTTCCATAATTAAAGATTACTTTTAATTTTTTCTACTATTTTATAAGCATCTTCTTTGGAAACTTTAATATGAGTTGGTAAATTAATAATAAAATTTGTTGCCTTTTCTGCTTTTGGACACATTCCTTCTTGATAATCAAAAATTTCTAAATTTGAAACACAAGGTGCCAAAACACATTTATACCAATCTCCTAAATATATTTTTTCTTTTTTAAATTCCGAAAATATTTTATCTCTATTTTTTACTAAAATCGGAAATCTTAAAAATATAGGCTCTGAATCTTGATTAATTTCAAAACTTTTAAGTCCGCAGTCAAGATAAATATTAGCAATTTCTTTTCGATGATTATTAAATCTTTCTAATTTTTTTAATTGATTTTCTAAAAGGGGATAAAATGAAATTGGAAACTTAGCTAAATAATTTTTAGGCTTTTTACCAATTTTTTCTGAATAATTTATCATTTCAGGAGTAATTCCTAATTTTCTGGTAATTTTTAAAAAATTCTTTACTAAAAAATTATGCGTTTTATTTCTTAAAAGATAAAAAATTATTGTTCCTAAAAGAAGTTTTTTTTCTTCATAACTACTAAATTCAGGAATAGTTTTATATTCTTTTTCAAGGTCTTTTTTTAAAAATTCATTATTAATAACTAAAGCTCCACCGATAATACTTGAAATAACTTTGTTTCGATTAAAAGAAATTAAAGCTAAATCTCCAAAATTTCCCAAATAAGTTCCTTTGTATTTTGCTCCAAAAGAATGAGTTAAATTTTCAATAATTAAAATATTTTTTTCTTTAGCTAAATTTATTATATTTTCAATTTTAGCTGGAAGACCAAAAGTATTTTGAATAATAATAAAAGCTGTCTCATTAGTAATTTTATTTTTTAAATCATCTAAGCTTAAATTAAAAGAATTATCGATATCAACAAAAATTGGTTTATAAGAAGCAAATTTAATCGCATTTGGAATAACTAAACAACTAAAAGCTTGAGTAATTATTTCTCTTTTGGAAGAATATTTTTTGTAAAATAATAAAAAAAAATTTAAAGCCGAACGGGCTGAATTAAAAAAATAAATATCTCCTAAAGGAAAATAATTTTTTAATAATCTTTCTACTCTTAGTTTAGCAGCTAAATCTTCATAACCTCCCAAAATTTTTTTAATTAATTGATAGTCATCATCTTCAAAATTTGGTATAAAATCTATATTTATTACTTTTTCCATTTTTATTATTTTAAATTAAATTTTTTAACTTCTCAGGCAATCTATTAAAAATAAAAATTCCAATTTTTTTATCTTTATTTTGTTTTAAAAATTCATCAAACTCTTTTTTATTTTTTAAATAAAAAAATTTTTCTTCAAAAAAAATATCTTCAAAACCAGAAAATGTTAAAAAAACCTTATCAGCTAATAAAAATTTATCTTTTAATTTTTTATAAAATTCTTTTGTTTCTTTTCCTAATTCAAAGATTCCATTAAAAACAATAATTTTCTTTTCAATAGGCAGCGAAAAGAAATAATCTAAAGAAACCAAAATGCCACGCAAATTAGCGTTATAACTATCATCAAAAATAATTAAATTTTCTTTGATTTTTGGTTTTAAAAATGTTTCTGGCAAATCTATTTTCTTAATTATTTCTCTAATTTCTGGAATTGAAAATAAATTTTCTTCAAAAACAAAACTTAAAACTCCTGTTAAATTTTCAATTTGTTGAGGAAAAATTAAGTTTGTTTCAAATATTTCTTTGTCATTAATTTGAAAAATAGTTTTTTCTAAATTATTTTCTAAAATTTTATAAACAAAATCACCATTTTTTCCATAAGTAATAATTTTAAGATTTTTATTTTCTTTTTTTATTTCTTTTAAAAGAAGATCAAAATATTCATGATTTGAATTGACAAAAACTTTTCCTTCTTTCATTGATTCAATTGCCTCTATTCCTTCTCCCTTAATAATGTTTTCAATTTTTTCATCAAAAAGAAAATAATGTTGTTTAGTAATTCCGGTTATAAAGACAATATCAGGTTTAATAAATTTTGTTGTCCAAGCTATATTGCCTAAATAATAAGAACCTAACTCTAAAACTAAAAATTCGTAATCTTCTAAATTTTTATTTAAAAGAAATTTCAAAACAGCATATTCATGATTAACTCGTAAAGGAGGAGTTAAGACTTTATATTTTTTTGAAAGAAGATAAGCTAGAAGCTCTTTAGTTGTTGATTTTCCATAACTTCCAACAATTATTATTTTTTTTATTTTTCTTCCTTTTAATTTTTG
>PSMS01000027.1:0-4245 GCA_040290225.1 Patescibacteria group bacterium
AAAAAACCAGTTTTTCCATTGATTATTGTTTCTCTAACCCCCTCAACATCTGAAGCGATAATTGGTTTTTTTGCTGCCCCAGTTTCAAGCGACACCAAAGGTAATCCCTCCCAATTCGTGGATAAAATTACCATATCTGAAAGATTAATTAAAACTGGAACATCATCTCTCCATCCCAAAAATTTTACATATTTATCTAAGCCTAATTTTCTGGTTTCTTCTTCTAATATGTTTCTCAGGGGTCCTTCTCCTACTATTAACAATTTTACATTCGGAATTTGAGAAATGATTAAATTTAAACTCTTCAAAACAGTAAAAAAGTCTTTTTGAGGATGAAGTCGCCCAATTGAACATAAAATAAAATTATTCTCTAATCCTAATTCTTTTTTTGTCTTTTGAACTTCACTTTGAGCTATCTGAAATTTTTTAATATCTATCCCATTTTTAATCACTTTGATTTTTTCTGGCAAAATTGTTTTATATTTTAAGACTAAATTTTTATCCGCTTCACTCACACAAATCAAAATATCTGTCTGAGAGTTGAAAATTTTTTCCAAAAAAATTAAAGGCCATTTTAAAAAAAATGGCTTTCTAATAATATGGAAGCCGTGGGGAGTATAAATTATCTTCGGTCTTTTCTTTAAATTCATGGAAGCTAATCTTACCCAAAAAGCAGCTCTTGTTCCGTGACAATGGGCAATTTCAAATTCATTCTGTTTAAACAATCTTCTTAGAAATCCTATTATCAAAAAAACCCTTTTCTTTAAAGGATAAATAATTTTCAAATCTTTAAAACAATAATTAAAAAGATCAGAAGGTTTTTGGGGTAAAAAGATAGTAAATTCAAATTGATTCCCAAGTCCCTTAATAATCTCCAACGAAATTTTTTCTCCACCACTAACTATATCCGTAGAATGAACCATAAGGATTTTTTTCATAGATTATTGAGGATTTCAATAGCTTTATTATAACTCTCTTTATATTTGACCTGAGCCAAAATTTTTCTTGCCTTCCATAGTAAATTTTTTTGCAAACATCTTAAAAATTCTTCAATTTTTTTATAACTTTTTTGTCTACTAAAAGAAAGTAAATAAAAAAATAATGAAAAAAAATTGAAACTAGAATTTAAAGATTTTTTAAAATACTCCCGCCCCCCTTTTAAATTTCCTTCTAAACAATAATAATTTCCTATTCTAGAATAAAAAAAGGAATAATCTTTTTTGGAAAAATATAGCGAAGCATCCGGATCTTTCAAATAGTTCTCTAAATTTTTAGCATATACAAGAGGGGTTTTTCCTGGTTTATATATTGATTGATCAGGATGTCTGAAATACAAAACAAGGGGTTCCTTAAGTATAAAGATTCCTTTGTGATTTTTCAATTTTCTATATTTAGCAAACCATAAAGAATCATCATTAACTTGCTTCTCGCTGAAATTCCCTATCTCCTCAAAAACTCTCTTTCTAATCATAAAATTTGAAAAAGTATATGGAGCGCAATCTATGATTTGCCGGGTTTTTTCGTCTACCATCCAAGCGAATCCATCTATTATATCAATTTCAGGATAAGTATCTAATATTTTTGATTTTATTTCTAAATTATTTGGCAAATACATATCATCTTGATCTAATAAAGTAACATACTTTCCCTTTGAATTTTGAATCCCAATTCTCCTTGGTATATTTGGACCTCCGGAATTTTTATTTAAGGTAATTAATTTTATTATATTATCCTTCTTTTGATACTCTTTTACTATTTCTCGAGTTTTATCTGTAGATGCGTCATCAACTACAATTATTTCAAAATCCTGAATGGTTTGTACTAAAACACTTTCAATTGCTCTTGAAATTCTTTTCTCTCCGTTAAATGTTGGAATTATTACTGAGATTTTGGGCATAATTTTTAAAAAGTATCCCCTTTGGTATTTTTATTCTCCATTTTAAAATTAAAAACTTCTCAATTTCTGAAAAATTTACTCTTTTTTTTATTTTTTTTCTCTTTTTTAAAATTTTACCGAGCCCTAAATAACCATCTAATTTTCCACTTAAGATAGAAGGCAAAAGAGAAAACCGACCTTTTAGAAAATTTATTCCAATTTGTCCTAATTGAGCTAAAATAATTAAATGAAGATTTTTAAAAATAAAACTAATCTGTAGATTTTTAAATAGATTCCAAATTTGATTCCTTACTCTATAATAGGCTGTAAATTTGCTTTTTGTTCCCGCTGTTTTTCCCTTAAAATGATAAACGATGGCTTTAGGGCAATACCAACTTTTCCATCCTGCCCATTGTAATCTAAAGGCTATATCAAAATCTTCATAGTAGCAAAAAAAATCTTTGTCAAAATATTCATCATCTATCTTGATATCTTCTAAGGCTTTTACTTTATATAAACAAGCACCAGCACAACAACCCAAGATTTCTTCTTCTTCATTATATTTTTCGACTGGTTCATAACCTCCTCTATTAAAACCGTATCCAGTTCTTGAATAATCCAAACCAACTGAATCGATTAATTCTGGATGTAGTGCCCAGATCATTTTAGGCTGAATACTTCCTGCCTCTGGATGTCTTTGAGCACAATTTACTAATTCTTCTAAAAAATCAGGTTCAACAATTGTATCATTATTTAAAGTCAGAATATAATCTGCTTTCTCCTCTTTTATCACTTCTCTTATTGCCACATTATTTCCTTGAGCAAAACCTAAATTTTCTTTTATTCTAATTAGTTTGATATACTCCTTGTATTTTTCTTCTAAAATATCGGCATCGTTTCCCTTCGAACCATTATCGACAACAATAACTTCATAATTTGGATAGGTGATTTTCTTTAAAGATTCCAAACACTCAACCGTATCATTTAACCCATTCCAATTAAGAATTATTATTGAAACTTTCGGATAATTATTTTCTTTCATTGTTTAATCTAAAAATTTTTTAAAATGACGAATGATGTTTTTATTTATTGAGTTTTACAAACTCCGAAACGCTTGAAAATGGTATAAGGTTAATGCCAATCCTCATTTTATTAATCTAATTAAAAACATAAAACGATAACTTAAAATATAAAAAAAAGAAAATATTCTTCTGCCGAAAAAACTCATTATCCAACAGATAAAATATCTTGGTTTTTTTGAAAAATGAAATGCTTTAAAAAAATATTTTTTAGCTTCTGAGATCAAACCACCCTTTGCAGCGGCTATTCCCATAGAATAATTTAAAAAAGCTAAAGCTTCTTTTCCATTTTCTTCAAAAAATTTGTAATTTTTTTCATAAAAAATTTTGCAACTTTGATAAACTTCAATTCTTCTTGAGGTGGAAAGGCTTTTATTTTTCCAGTGGAGGTTTAGATAACGATAAAAAATAGGCTTATCAATGAAAATTATTGGTACCCCTAATTGCATAGCCCGAATCCCCATATCGATATCTTCGGCCACGGAAAGTTTTTCGTCAAACCAAATATTTAAATCAGTAAAAATTTTCTTTGATACAGTACAAGAATTTCCGATTACCACTTCCCATTTTCTAAAAGATAAACGGGGATTAAAATATTTTCTTACATTTAAATTTAAAATCCGCAGACAACGAAACTCCGCCACCATAACGACGAAAATTTCATTTGGTTTTAAATTTAATTTGTTTATTTCTTCAAGATAATCGGGAGCAAGCTCATCGTCATCATCAAGGAAAGTTATAAACAAACCATTAGCTTTTTGAATACCGAAATTTCGAGCCGCTGCCACACCCCGATTGGAGGACATCTTAAAATAACGAATTCTATTATCTAATTTAATAAAATCTTTAACAATTTTTTCTGTATCATCGGTAGAACCATCATCTACAATTATTACTTCGAAAGAACTAAAAGTTTGAGCCAGGCAACTTTTCAATGCCGAAATTAGTAATTTAGAGCGATTATAAGTAGGAATGATTATTGAAAATAAGGGGTAATTAGACATATTATTTTTATTTTTTATTATTTTTATTTTTTAATCGCGTTTTTAAAAGCGTGAATTATTTATAAAAACAGTGTTTTTATTTTTCGAATAAGTTTTTTTCATTTTTGCATTAATGAAGTGACCCGATAAATTTAGAAGAATTTTAGCTCTCTTTTATTTTACTATATCTTTTAACAAATTAAATTGCTATTTTAAAATCTAGGATTTAGGCTTTCTTTATAATCAAAAAATATAGAGATAGATTTTGAGATAGCTATTTTTTAAGCCAAAAAATTAAATCTTTTTC
>PSMS01000028.1:0-4207 GCA_040290225.1 Patescibacteria group bacterium
TAAATGAAACGCCAAGTAGTGGGGTTAAATACTTGGGTTATCTTCCGGACGAAGAGATAATTAAATTATATAAATCCGTAGATGTTTTTCTTTATCCTTCACTATATGAAGGTTTCGGTTTGCCAGTAATTGAAGCAATGGCTTGTGGTTGTCCGGTAATTACTTCAAATACTTCTTCACTGCCAGAAATAACAAATGACGCAGCAATTCTGGTTAATCCTTTAAATGTCAATGAATTAGCAAAAGCTATTATAAATTTAATAAAAGATGATTCGCTCAAAATTGAATTAAGTAAAAAAGGAATTGAACAAGCAAAGAAATTTTCATGGGAAAAATCATGTCAAGAATTATTTGAATTGGTTAAAAAAATTTATGATAATAGGAATTAATCTTATTTTGGGATTGGAGTTTATGTGAGGAATTTATTAGAAAATTTTGGGAAGATTGATGAAGAAGATAAATTTGTAATTTTTGTGAATAAAAAGGCGCCGAGTGAAATTTTTTTTAATTTTCCAAATTTTTATTACTTTAAAATTCCAATTGATCCTCAAAATTATCTTTTAAGAATTTTTTGCGAACAAATTATTCTTCCGTTTCTTTCTCTAAAATATAAAATTGATGTTTTATTTACACCGGCGGTTTTTTCTCCTTATTTTTGTTTTTGCAAAAAAGTAACAACTATTCATGATATATTATATTTGAATGATAAAAGATTAAATTTAAAAAATTTATATTTGAAATTTATAACATCTGCTGCTATTAGATCAGATAAAATTATTACTATCTCTAATTTTGCAAAAAATGATATTTTAGAAAAATTTAATATAAAAAATAAAATTTCTGTTATTTATGAAGCAGCCAAGATCTTCATTTTAAAAAATCATAAAAATACAATTGAAAAATTTAATATTAAAAATCCTTATTTTTTTTATATTGGTCTTATAGTACCCCATAAAAATATTGAAAGAATGTTAAGGGCCTTTAAGATATTTTCTGAAAAATATAAGGATATAAATTTTATTCTTGCTGGTCCTGAAAGAAAAAAGCTTTTAGATCTAGATCTTTTAATAAAAAATCTAAGTTTAAGAGAAAGAGTGAAATATTTAGGGATTGTTAATGAAGAAGAAAAATTTGCTCTCTATCATAATGCCCTGGCTTTTATTTTTCTTTCTTTACATGAGGGATTTGGCTTACCAATTTTAGAAGCCCAAAGTTCAGGCGTTCCAGTGTTAGCTTCAAATCTTACCGCTATTCCAGAAATAGCTGGAAACTCAGTTTTATATGTAGATCCTTATGACATTGAAGATATTGTTAGAGGAATGGAAAAAATTGCTTTTGATGAAAAATTAAGAGAAGATTTGATTAAAAAAGGATATGAAAACATCAAAAGATTTTCTTGGGAAAGAGCGGCCAAAGAAACTTTAAGGGTTTTAAAAGAAGTTTATGAAAATTCTTCAAATAAATAAATTATATTATCCTTGGATTGGGGGAGTAGAAAGGGTTGTTCAGGAAATTGCTGAAAGCATCAATGCGCGGATAGACGCGGATTTTTACGCGGATCAACGCGGATCAGTTAATAATGCGCGGATAGACGCGGATAGAAGCGGATTGGTTTATGAGGATTTGAGTTATCGGATAAGAGGAGCGGTTTTTAATGTCTATAATAAACTTGGTCCAGGTCATAAAGAAAATGTCTACAAGAAAGCATTGGAAGAGGAAATGAGAAAATGTGGTTTATTTTTTGAAACTGAGAGAAAAATTAATATTGTCTATGATGGAAAAAAGATCGGCACTTATCGTCCAGATTTTATTGTAGAGAACAAAGTAATATTAGAAATTAAAGCTCTACCATTTTTAGGAAAGATAGAAGAAAAGCAAATTTGGTCCTATTTAAAAGGATCAAATTATCGACTTGCTTTATTAGTCAATTTTGGAGCTTCTCAAGTACAAATAAAAAGAATTGTTTATGATTTAGTCCGAAATTATAATCAGCATGAATCAACACTTTATCAGCGTGAATCAGCGTCCATAGGTGAATCCGCGTCCGTAGAGGTGTTATGTTGTCAACCGAAAGGAAAAAGAAAAATAGAAATGATTAATGGAGTAAAAGTTTATCGGGCATCTAGTTTAGGTATTTTCTGGGGGATGCCCGTCTCTTTTGATTTTTTTAGATTATTTAAAAAACTTTCTCAAGAAGCTGATATCATCGATTTTCATCATCCTTTTCCTTTAGCTGATTTAGCTCTTTTTTTATTTCCACCAAAAGCAAAAATAGTTGTTCATTATCATTCAGATATTGTCAGGCAAAGAATATTAGAAGTTTTTCTTAGACCCTTAATTTTTAATACTTTAAAGAAGGCAAAAAAAATAATTGTCTCTAATCCAAATTTAATTAAAAATTCACCTTATCTTCAAAAATTTCCAGAAAAATGCGAAGTGATTCCTTTTGGTGTAGATTTGAGAAAGTTTGAAAAATTTGATGAAAAAAAAATAGAAAATTTAAGAAAAGGATATGGTGATTTTGTTTTATTTGTTGGTCGGCTGAGCTACTACAAAGGAGTTCAATATTTGATTGAAGCAATGAAAAATGTTGAAGCTAATTTAGTAATTATTGGCGAAGGACCAAAAAAGAAAGAATTAGAACTTAAAATTAGGAATTTGGGATTAGAAAAAAAAGTTTTTTTCTTTCCCTTTCAGTCTGAAGAAGATTTAATAAATTTTTATTATGCTTGTTCAGTTTTTGTTTTACCATCAATTTTTAAGTCAGAAGCTTTTGGTTTGGTTTTAATTGAGGCGATGGCGTGTGGAAAGCCAGTGATTTCTACTGAATTGGGAACTGGTACATCTTTTGTCAATCAAGATGGAGTTACTGGTTTTGTCGTACCACCAAGAGATAGTAAAGCTTTAGCCGAAGCTCTTGAGAAAATTTTAAAAAATAAAAATTTAGCCCAAACATTAGGCCGAAATGCTCGAGAAAGAGTAAAAAAAGAATTTTCTTTAGAGAAAATGATAGAAAAAACAATTACTCTTTACAAAAATATCTAAGTTGAGATATTAATTGTACTTCCATCAAAACATTTTGGTAATTCAATATAAACAGTTACAAATTTACCCTAATTCCATCACCATCTATTTGAAGAGTAACTTTTTCATTATGAAATAGGTTTTTATTATATCATTCTAAATCACTTAATTGTTTTTGGATTTCTTTTTTGATCTTATTTGGATCTTCTTTTTCAATCCCTTTTATTGGATACTTTTGAGAAAATTTGGCAAAATCTTCAAAAAATTCTCTCCAAGCCCTTTCTTCCTCTCCTGCAAAGATTAAATTTATTGTCTTACTCAATAAGGGAGAAAGCCAATTATGTTCTTTCCAATTTTCTTTTTGTAATATTTCATTGTATTTTAAGGCTTCCTTAAAATATTCATCTTTAAATTTGGAATTGTTTTTTATAAATAAACCGTTATCAATAAAATAATATTCATTTGTTAACACAGTATACCCAGGGATAGGATAAATAACATTGCTATTTATTTTCATAAATAATTTTTTATCCCTCTCTCCTAATGCAATCACTCTTAATTCATCAGGATGATCTACAAAAGCTTCAAAATAACTTTTAGATTTTATGGTGTCTTTATCCAAAGCATAAATAGAAATGCTTGAGTGACCATTACGGGAAGAAAAGGTTGAGTTTATTATATAAAGAAATCCGTTATGCTCTACTATTATAAACCCATTGGATTCAAATAAGATAAATATTTCTTCCTCAAGTCCTTTTATTGGTTTTAGATGAGCATCTGCGCTGAGTATGTAAAATTTATGTACTCTATTGGTACCCATTGGAGAATAAACTGTTTGGGAAAGTATTAAATAGGTGTTATCTTTATAAACAAAAATATATACCTTAAATGGGTCACCATTTAGAACCCCTTTACCATTAAGTTTTTGATCTCGATAATATAAAGTATATTCATGGTTCTCGTTATTAACTTTTATTTTGATCCCATTGATTTCATATTCTCCTATATTACCACGGATAGCAACTGGTTTCACTTCCGTTGGTTCAATTTTTTTTACTATAATATTTCCTATTCTATTTTCTCCTTCTTTTAATTCATCTAATAGCACTTCTATAACTTCTTTTTTAATTCCTGGTTTAATTTCTTTTTTAACTTCTGGTAATTTTATTTCTTCTTTTGATAA
>PSMS01000029.1:0-739 GCA_040290225.1 Patescibacteria group bacterium
AGAAAGAAATTTAATTTATTTTTAGTTTTAACAAAATTATTTAAAAATTTAATATCTTCTCAAAACACCTTTTATATTGTTCTTTTATTTTTGAATCGTTAAATTTTTCTTTAATTATTTTTTTAAATATTAAAAGATTTTCAGAAAAATTTAAATTAACATCATTTAAAATTTTATCAATCTGAGTTAACCACAAATCTTTATCCTCAATATTATCAATTTGAAATGGATAATCAAAAATTTCTATGGCTTCAAAAAATTTTTTCTGAGAAATAGTAGGAATACCAATGGCTAAAGCCTCAAGAAGTTTTGTTTGAACTCCTGCTCCATATCTTACTGGATTTATAAATATTAAAGAATTAGATATTAATTCATACGGATTTTCAATAAACCCTAAAAATTCTATGTTTTTAAAAGCAACTTTTAAAAGTTCTTTCCCTCCACCTATAATCTTCAACTTTAATCCAGGATATTTTTCCAAAATATAAGGCCAAATATTTTTTATAAAGAACAATATTCCGTCCAAATTTGGTGGATAATATAAATTTGCTAAATAAACCAAATCTTTGCCTTGGGGCTTCCAATTATAATTAAAAATTTTTTCATCTACACCGTAACTAATTACATAAAAAATTTTTTTATTTAAATTTATGTCATCAATTATCCAATTTTTATCAATCTGGCTTACAACACTAAAATTGAAGAAATATTTTAAACAATCTCTTTCCCATTTTAATAA
>PSMS01000029.1:885-4043 GCA_040290225.1 Patescibacteria group bacterium
GATATAAATTAAATCATAATTTTCTTTATTTTTATCCAACCATTTTTGCACTTCTTTAAAATAAAAAAAATTTACTTGTAATGGTTCGAAAGAAAACAAACTTAAAAATGCATTTAAATAAAATTTCAATATTGGAAAATTAAATAAAACAATATTTCCTTTATTTTCTTTTAAAAATTCATTTTCTTTATCAATTTTTTCATAAGTGACAATCAAAAAATTCAAATCATAATTATCTTTAAGACCTAGAATTACATTATTAAATATTCTTTTTCTTGTTCCATCAATTAATGGCCAAGGAAATTTTGTCAAACAAATTAAAATTTTCTTTTTATTTTCCATATTATTCTTCTATAAATGGCATAGGGATACCTACAAATTAAAGATAAAATAGCATGTAAAACGGGGTACTTAATATTTAATTTTTCCTTTAAAACTTTCGAATTTTTTTTAAAACAATATAAGGTATTTTTCCATACATAATATTCATAAACCACTCTATTAATTCTTGACCCTCCCCTTTTATTTATATTACTTTTAAGATGATAACATGCGGTTTTATTGGTCAAAACCATTTTGAAATTATATTTATGACAATTTAAAAAGAAATCTAAATCTTCCCTAAAACCATTCCCCTTATACCAAGGATCATACAAAACCTTATCATAGACTCTTCTTTTAACTAAAACATTAGAGTGTAGATAAGGAGGATTTATAATATCTTTTTCAAAATATCTTTCAAAATAACCTTCAAATGGAAATTTAGTAAAAATTGGTCTTTTATCTTGATCAGCTAAATATTTTGCTTCTTCAAATGATTGATTTTCTTTAATATAAATTCTTCTTCCAGCAATTAAATCACAGTTATATTCATTCATAAGATCTAATAAAATTTTTAAATGATCATTTTCTAAATAAACATCATCTTCTCCCATAAAAATATATTGAGCATCGGAAAGTTTTATCCCCTCATTTCGGGCTTGGGGTAGAAAAATTTGTTTTTCGAATTTTTTATAAACAATATTTGGAAATTCTTTTTTAAAATTTTCAATTTTTATTTCTAAATTATCAGTCCCCGCATCATCAATAATAATAATTTTGTTAACAATTTTCTGATTAAAATAGGTAGGTAATACTAATTCTAAAGTTTTTGCTCTGTTTCGTGTTGGAATAATAATATCAATCATTTTGTTTTAAAATATTTTTAATTATTTCTAAATATTTTTTTCCAAAACTATCAATAGAACAATTATTCAAAATAAAATTATAACCTTTTTCAATTAATATTTCTAACTCTCTTGTATCCATAGCAAAAATTTCTTTAATCTTATAATAAAAACTTTCTGGTGATAATTCATTAACAACAAAAAAACCAAGTTCTGGAAATTGATTTAAAATTTCAGGCACACAACCAACATTAGTAACAACAAAAGGAATTTTACAAGCCATCGCTTCAATTAAAGTAAAAGGGCAACCTTCATATTTTGACGGTAAAATAAAAATATCACAAGCGGAATAAAAAAAGGGAAGTTGGTTATTGGGGATATTTTGAAAAATAAAAATGTTTTTCAGATTCCAAAAAGGATTTTTATTAGTTACTAAAACAAAATAAATATCTTCTTTTTCAAATTTTTTCGCTAATTCAAAAATAATTTCTGGAGATTTTTGATAACTTAATCGACCTACAAATAAAATTAATTTTTTATGTAAAGGTAAATCAAGTTTCTTTCTTGATTCAAATTTATCGAGTTTTTTAAAAACATTTATATCAATAGCATTCAAGATAACTTCTATTTTAGATTGATCAATTTTGTAATATTTCACAACAGCATTTTTAGTCCAATTAGAAACTGCAATAACTTTTTTGGCCTTTTGTGCTGCTTTTCTTTCAAAAAATCCCCAAAGATATTTACGAATTAATTTTTTGATTAAATTTTTATCCATTTTGTCAGAAGCACCAGCAAATGTCCCATGTTGAACATTAAGAGATTTTATTTTAGTACTAAATCCGAAGGGGCCATTAGTAATAACTAAATCTGGTTTTAATTTATCTACGCATTTTCCTAAAAAATAACTTATGACAATAGTATCTAAACCTTTAACTTTTGAAAAAATTTTATAAAACAAAAAATTTTTAATATCCTCTTTGCCTATTACTTCAACTTCAAAATCATTTTTTAATACTTCTTTTAATAAATTACAAAATCTTTCAACACCTCCCACTTTATTTTCTTTTGATGGAGAAACGATCACTATTTTTGACATAGTTTTATAAAATCATTTTCAAAAAAATATTTTATTACAACTATTAAATGACTTAATCCTAATTCTTTGAAGTTTTTTTTAAATAAACCTAAAAATAATCCTAAAATACCTTTTAAAAATGAAATGATTATAAAGGTTATTTTTGTTAAATATAGATAAAAAATTCCTTTTTTATGATTTTTAAATAAATACAATGTCCCAAGGTAACTACTTTTTAAACCAATTATTCTACTATTTAAATTTTTCGTAACCGATCGACTTCCTTTATGAATTATTGAAACCAAAGGATAATAAATAACTTTATAACCTAATTGAATTGCTTTATAACAAAAATCTATCATATCTCCATTGCTAAAAAAATAAGTTGAATCTAAACCGCCTAATTTATCCCACAAATCCCTTCTTATAACTGCACAAGCTCCCCCTACCCAGCCAACTTCTTGTGGTTTTTCCTTGTGCAAAATTTTATTTTTAACTTTTCTTATTGTTTCAAATTTTTCTAAATATAAAGACATAAAAATTTTTCCAACAATTTCCTTAAACAAACTCGGTTTGTTGCCAAAAGATTCTTGAACAACATTATTTTCATCTAAGCACATTAGGATTTTTTTCTAAATAATCAATTAACTCTTTAAAAACCTTAAAATCGGAAATAGTGTCTGCATTTAAAAGTAAAATATATTTTCCTTCTGCTAATTTTGAAGCTTCATTATTTCCTTGAGCAAAACCCAAATTTTTATCAGAATAAACAATTTTTACAAAATTAAACATTTGATAATGTTTTAATATTTCTTTTGTTTTATCTTGAGAATTGTTATCCCAAATTATTATTTCCGCCCTTTGCTTATCAAAATTTTTCAATAATGAATCTAAACAATCTTTAATATCTTCTT
>PSMS01000030.1:0-3682 GCA_040290225.1 Patescibacteria group bacterium
CGTAAAGGAGGAGTTAAGACTTTATATTTTTTTGAAAGAAGATAAGCTAGAAGTTCTTTGGTTGTTGATTTTCCATAACTTCCAACAATTATTATTTTTTTTATTTTTCTCCCTTTTAATTTTTGATAAACTCTTTTTCCTAAATAATTTAAATAAGGTTTGACAAGAAAATTAAAAATATAACTGGCAATGAAAAAAAGAAAAATTTGAAAAGAAAAAACAGAAAAAAACAAAATCCAATTAAGATTGTTTCTTAAAAGATAAACTATTAAAAAATTAAAAAACAAAACAAAAGAAGTCAAAATAAAAGCTTTTGCTGTCAATGTAATTTTTTTAATTAATTTTAATCTCCAAATAACTAAAATAAATAAAAGAAATAAAAGAAAAAATTGGTTAATATCTTTAAAAGAAAGTTGAGGCCAAAAAATAAAAATTAAAGAAAAAATAATTAAAAATAAATCTTTTTTATTTAAAAACAAATTTTTTCCTTGAGGTAAATAAAGATCAGCTAAAACTCTTTTAGGTAACCAATCTTTAATTTGAAAATATCTTAACGCTCCTAAACCATTTATTAAAAAAATAATAAAAGCTAAAAAAATTATATTAATCATTTATTATTTCATTTAAGATTTTAGCAAACTCTTCTGGCTTTTCTTTATGAAAACTATGCCCACCATCGACAATTATTAATTTAGCTTTTGGCATAATTTTTTCTAAATATTTTCCTTGCCATAAAGGAGTTATTTTATCATTTTTGCCCCACAAAAGATAAGTTTTATTTTTTACTAATTTTGCTTCCTCCCTTAAATCTTTTTTTATTTTTTTCATTGTTTCTTTTAATATTTCATCAGATAAAAAATAATCATAACTTCCAACAATTAATTTATAAAAAATCTTTTTAATTAAAAATAATATTTTTTTAGGAAATAATTTTTCAAAAGGTTTAAAAATTTTTATGAGAAAATTTAAAATTTTTATTTTTAAACTCTCAGGTCTTAAAATCGCAGCATTGTATAAAATTAGTTTTTCTATTTTTTCAGGATTTTTTAAAGTATAAAGTAAAGCTAAGGCTCCACCAAAAGAGTGTCCTAAAATTAAAAATTTTTCTGAATTTTTTGTTATTGACTTTTCTTCTAAAAATTTTTCTAAATAAACTAAATAGTCTTCCAATCCATAAGGTCTTTCTAAAGGAACATTTCCAAAACCGGGTAAATCAATTAAGATCACCTTAATATTTTTATCAATATAATCTAAAATAGATTCAAAAGATTGACTCTTACTTCGCCAACCATGTAAAATTACTAAATTTTTTTTCATCACTTATAATTTTCTCATGAAATTAGATGATTTAGAAATACCCTTAAAAGAATTAAAAAGATTTAGTTCAAGAGTGATTTTAAAATTTGAAAAAGCAGGAATTAAAACAGTTAAAGATCTTATTTTTTATTTTCCTTATAAATACAATGATTTGACCAAAATTACAAAGATTAAAGATGTTAAATTTAATCAAAATGTTTTAATAAGCGGTAAATTAACAAATCTTAAATCATTTTTATCTCCCAAAAACAAAGTTTTTATAATTCAAGGAGTAATTAGCGATGATTCAGGGAGTTTAAAAATAATTTGGTTCAATCAGCCTTTTATTTTAAAAAGTTTAAAAGATAAAAAAGAAATAAATGTTTTTGGTAAATTAACTAAATCAAGTTTTGGAATTTATTTTCAACCTCTAAAAATTATACCCTCAGATAAAAAAGAAAAATTTTTTATTGGAAGAATAATACCTGTTTATAAAGAGCTTAGCGGATTAAAATCAAGTTATTTTGAAAAAATAATAAAAAATTTTTTAGATGAATATAAAATTGAAAATCTTGAAGATCCCTTACCAGCAAAAATAATTTTTGATAATCAATACCCATCTTTAGGCAAAGCTCTTAGAGAAATCCATCAACCAAAAAATTTTGAATCTTTACAAAGGGCAAAAGAAAGACTGTCTTTCGAACAAATTTTTTATATCCAGCTTGCTATTTTATCTGAAAAATATTCTTTACAAAACTTTAAAGCTCCAATAATTTTAAAAAATGATGATTGGATAAAAGAATTTATGAGTCAATTTAATTTTGATTTTACTTTAGGGCAAAAAATGGTTCTTGATGAAATTTTTGAAGATCTTTCAAAAGGTTTTCCTGTAAACAAACTACTTCAAGGAGAAACAGGGGCGGGGAAGACTTTAATTGCTGAAATAATTTCTCTTCATTTTGTTTTAAATAATTATCAAGTTGTTTTTATGGCTCCAACTGAAATTTTAGCTCAACAACATTTTCAAAGATTTCTTCAACATTTTTCTTATTTAGATATTGGTTTAGGTCTTATTACTTCAGGTCAAGTTTATTATGGTTATAAAGGTTTTAAAGTAGCTAAATCTATTTACGAAGTTTCAAAATTTCTCGCTCAAGGAAAAATTAGTATTTTAATCGGAACTCATTCTTTAATTGAAAATGAACTTCCATTTTTAAAGGTTGGTTTAGTAATTATTGATGAACAACAAAGATTTGGAGTTCTTCAAAGACAAAAACTTTTAGAAAATACAAGACAAGAATTTTTACCACATTTTCTTTCAATGACAGCTACTCCAATTCCTCGAACCTTAGCTTTAGCTTTATATGGTGATTTAAGTTTTTCTTATTTAGAAGAAAAACCTTTTGGTCAAAAAGAAATTAAAACTTTTGTGATTTTAAACAAAGAGAAAGAAAAAATAATGTGGAAATTTTGCTTAAAAGAATTAAAAGAAGGCCATCAAATTTTTGTTATTTGCCCAAGAATAGAAGAAAAAGAAAATGATGAAATTGCTTCAGTCAAAAAAGAATATGAAAAAGTTAAAAAAATATTTCCTCAATTCAATACTTCTTATCTTCATGGAAAAATGACAAGCTATGAAAAAGAATCAATTTTAAAAAAGCTTCAAAAAAATGAAATTCAAATTTTAGTTAGTTCATCTGTTGTCGAAGTTGGTATTGATTTACCCTTAGCAACAGTAATTATTATTCGCTCACCAGAAAATTTTGGACTATCTCAACTTTATCAATTACGGGGTCGTGTTGGTCGAAGTATTCATCAAGGTTATTGTTTTTTAGTTCCTCAAAAATTAACAAAAACAAGTTTATTAAGATTAAAATATTTTATTCAAGCCAAATCAGCTCTCGAACTTTCTGAATACGATTTAAAAATAAGGGGCGCTGGAGAATTTTTAGGAGAAAAACAATCAGGTATTCCAGATTTAGCTATGAAATCAATTACCAATTATGAACTAACAAAAAAAGCCAAAATTCTTGCTGAAGAAACAATTAAAAACTTAAATAATTTCCCTTATCTTAAAAAAGAAGTTTTAAAAATTAAAAAAATTCTATTTTCCTTAGCTTAGTTTTCCACAAAAATATTTGTTTTTTAAAAAATCCTTAAATAAAATTATTTTTACTTGTCCAAGAATTAACAAAAAATCCACAAAAAACTTGACTTTTAAAATTAATTTAAGTATAAAATAGTATATAAAAGGTCGCAAATTAAAAAATTTTTAATTCAATTAAAAATAAAATCTTCGTAGCACCTTTGCTTAATTAATGAAGGTGTTACGAGGATTAAAAAAATTAATCAAAAAATGAATAAAAAATTACTTTTGTCAGCTTTA
>PSMS01000031.1:0-3621 GCA_040290225.1 Patescibacteria group bacterium
ATGAATAAAATTAAAAAAATTAATAAAAATACTCAAAATACTAAAAAGCCAAGGTTAATAAAAATACTAATAAAAATACCAAAAAGCCAAGGATCGCAATCAAAAGAAATCCTATTTTTGTTCCTATTTTTGGTTCTTCAAAAACGGTCCCTTCTTTTATTTGCCTTAAATTTTCATAAAGTAAAAAACCAAAAACAAACACAAAAGGAAGTAACAAAAAAGGAAGTAACAAAAAATAAAAAAGGAAAAACCCCAACATAACAACTAAATCACTTTCAATATAATTACCACCAAACAAACCTAAAACAATTGATACCACAATTAAAATTAATAAAATTAATAATCTAATTAATAAAATTAATAAGAAAAATCTCGAGAAAACTTTCCACCAATATCCTTGCACTAATTGTTTGCTTCTAAACAAAGCCTTCATTCCTTTTAAATCTTCAGAAACTAAAACATAGCTTGCCAAGCTAAACCAAACAGCAAAGACAATTCCTGGAACAATTAATAATAAAAGACCACCTGAAGTAATAGAAGCGACTAAAATCGAAATCCAAATAAAAGACAAAAGTTTTGGAAAAGATTTTTTATATGATTCAAAAACTCCTATTCTCTCTTCTCTTTCTTTAATGGCAAAAAGTAGGGCAACAAAAGACCAGAAGAATAATATAAAAACTCCAATTATCCCCAAGGGAATCAGAAAAATTAAAGGCTTTGAAGAAAACAAAAGAGAAATTATTACTACAAGAAAAATTATTCCTACACTCAGTAAATCAGACAAAATCATAATTCCAATTAAAGTCCAAAATCTCTCTTTATAAATCTGCCAACTCTTTTTTAATAACTGACCAAAAGAAAGTAATGAAGGACTAGTTTGTTCTTCCATAATTTTGTTATTATTTAATTTTGTTCGATCTTCTATTTTGTTTAGTTATCATTTAATTTTATAGAGAACTGAAGACTTCTCATAAATCTGTTTTCCAGATGCTCTTTCCATTTTAAATTAGTTTTTTTACGAATTCAACAAAATTAATAAGTCAACAATCATAAACCTTCATTGTTGCTTTATAGTAAGAGTCTTGAATTTGAAGGAGTTTTTAATTTGTTAAAGGGTAGATATTTGTTATAATGGCTATAGTGATCGAATTTAGGAAATTTCATGGATCCGTAGGGCAAAGAGTAAATGAATTATAGGCTCAATCCGAAATTAAAAATAATTACCTCCCGTCATTATGAAGGAAAAAAAATATTTAGACATTATTCAAGCATATCTCTCCCTTAAGAAAAAAAATTTATTCAGTATGAACTGGCGAGGAAAATTTTTGCGTAGAAAATTGATATTGCAACTATTATTAAATGGCGAATTAAGCTTAGAGGAAGCATTATTGGGCATTCTACCTGGCCGTTTTCGGACAAGAATAAAAAAATTTATACCTCATAATTCTGGTTTTTTTATTCCGTTTTTGAAACGTTTTTTTGGTGAAGACTATTATTTTAATCCAGTTTATTTTTTAGGCTACAAATTATATTATTTGCCCTTAGAAGAGACAAATGAAAGGCAAATAAATAAATATCTTTACGACTTGCTTGCATTGATTGAACAAATTGTAATACAAGATCAGTACTGTGCCCGAGAATTTATTAAAAATAACTCTATAATTATTGATGCTGGAGCAAATATAGGTGTTTTTTCTTTATTTGCGCTACACCTATCTCCAGAGAGCAAAATATATGCTTTTGAGCCGACTACTAAAATTTTTAATATTTTTCAAAAAACTATTGCCGAAAATAATTTATTTAACCACATCCATTTATTTAATATAGCTTTAGGAGACGAAGACAAAAAAGTAATGCTAATGAAATCTCAGGAAGGACTAGAAACAGGTAATATAATTGCTGATAGTAATTTTTTAATGGGTAAAGAAAGATTTTTTGTGGGCTCGGAAGAAATATCAATGATGACTTTGGACAAATTTGTTCAAAAAAATAATATAAAGAAAGTGGATTTTATTAAGATTGATACAGAAGGATATGAAAAACAGATAATTGCCGGCGCAAAAGAAGTGATTAAAGAGTTTTCTCCGGTTATCGCTTGCTCAGCCTATCATTTGAAAAATGACAAAATTGAAATACCCAAATTAGTTTTGTCTATAAACAAAAAATACAACTATCGTTTAGAAAATCGAGCAGAAAAAGATTTAATTTTTTGGCCGAAAAAATAGCTATCTCAAAATCTATCTCTATATTTTTTGATTATAAGAAAGCCTAAATCCCAGATTTTAAAATAGCAATTTAATTTATTAAAAGATGAGTATCGAGGTTTACAAGAAAATTACTAATTGGGAGGCCCATGTTTAGTAACAAATAAAAATTATTTAATTAAATTTAGTCAATTTATTTTTAAACATTTAAAAAGTTTTGGTTATAATAATATAATAATATGTATGACTCAAAAATAGAAAAATTGTTAAGAGATTTTGAGAAAGCAAATAAAAGAATGGCTATAGTGATCGAATTTAGGAAATTTAATTGACTCGTTTCATTTTTATTTAGTTTGTAAATGGAAAAGATCAAAAAGGGAATTAAAATTTTAAAAGAAGAAGGAGTAATAAAGTTTATTAAAGAACTTTTAAATTTTTTTCTTACTAAATTCAATCAAATTTTTAGTAGGATTTTTAGAAAATTCATTATTAAACAAATTAAAGAATTCAATAAAGATTCTATAGAAGATGTTTTCGACTTTTCCTATAATCTCTTTTTAGGAGTAATTAGACCGATACAGTTAGAAGATGAATTTAAACAATTGTTGGAAATATTTAAAAATCTCCAACCAAAAGTAATTTTAGAAATAGGAACAGCAAATGGTGGGACATTATTTTGTTTTTGTAAATTAGCCCCAGAAGATGCAACAATAATTAGCATTGATTTACCAGGAGGTCCTTTTGGTGGCGGTTATCCTGAATGGAAAATTCCAATTTATCAAGCCTTTGCTAAACCAGGTCAAAAACTTTATTTATTAAGAGAAGATTCTCATAAACAAGAAACTTTAGAAAAATTGAAACAAATTTTAAATGATAAACAAATAGATTTTCTTTTTATTGACGGAGATCATACTTATCAAGGTGTTAAGCAAGATTTCGAAATGTATTCACCTTTAGTTAAAGAAGGAGGAGTTATAGCTTTTCATGATATTTCTGATATTGTCGAGACAGATGTTGTAAAAGTTCCAAAATTTTGGAAGGAAATCAAACATTATTTCAATCACCAAGAGATAAAACAAGGAGGTTATGGAATAGGAATTATCTTTAAATAAAATGAAATAAAAATTATGTGTCATGTAAGTTACATATTATTCGGGCAATAAATTTAAAAAGGGAAGAAATAGAAAATAAGCTGATTTTAGAAGTAGGGAGTTATAATGTCAATGGAAGCTTAAGGCTGTTGATAGAATCATATTGTCCATTAGAATATATTGGTGTAGACATAGAGAAAGGACCCGGTGTTGATATTCTTTGTTATAATTTATATTACATTAAGTTAATGATTAAAGAAAAGTTAAAAAACATCATTCGTTATTTTAAAAAATTTTTAGATTAAACAATGAAAGAAAATAATTAT
>PSMS01000032.1:0-3474 GCA_040290225.1 Patescibacteria group bacterium
TGATGTATTTCCGGCCCAAACTCCAATAACAATATTGGGGGTATAACTAAATGTCCAAGCATCTTGATAAAATTGGGTTGTTCCAGTTTTTAAAGCAACCTCATAAGGATCAAAAACAGTTAAATTAAAACTTCTACTAAAAAGCCCCCTTCTTGCTTCTTTATCTTTTAAAATATCAGTCACTAATCTAGCCGATTCTTCAGAAATAATTCTTTTTTCTTCTGGGTAATATTCATAAATAATTTTTCTGTCTTGAACGATTTTCAAAATCAAACTTTGAGAAACCAAAACTCCATCATTAGCTAAAGCACCGTAAAATCTTATTAAATCAGCCATTCTAACTTCTGCTGTTCCTAATCCTAAAGAAAGCCCATAATGTTGCCAATTTTTTAAATAAGTCATTCCAGCTTCTTTTGCTAAACTAACTACTCTTTCAGGATTAGCTAAATAAAAAACTTTCACAGATGGTACATTTCTTGATTCAGCTAAAGCAATTCTTAAATTTACAGGTCCTTTAAAAACTCCATCAAAATTTTTAGGTTTATAGTTATTTCCAAAATTAGTAGGAACATCAAAAATTATTGTTTTATCAGAATAACCTAATTCAAACAAAGCTGCGTAAGAAATTGGTTTAAAAGCAGAACCCGGTTGTCTGTATTTAAAAGGAACATTAACTTGACCATCAATTGATTCATCAAAAAAATCTTTGGAACCAACTAAAACCAAAACCTCTCCAGTTTTTGGATCAATTGCCATTAAAGCAGCATTAGCTCCACCATAATTTTTTTTATTTAATTCAGCTTTCTTTTTAACAACCTCCTCAGCTATTTTTTGCATTCTTAAATCTAAAGTGGTAACAACTTTTAAATTTAATTCTTCTAAGTTTTGATCAGGAAACATTTTTTTAAGCTGATTAATAACTTCCATAACAAAGTGAGGAGCAATAATTCCAGCATATTTTCCTTTAACAATATTTATTTTTTCATTAACAGCTTTTTTATATTCATTTTCTGAAAGATACCCATAATCAACTAATTTTTTTAAAATATAATTTCTTCTTTCATAAAGTCTTTTTAAATTTTCTTCATTGGTTGGTGAGTATTTTGCTGGAGATTTAGCTATTGAAGCTAAAACAGCAGCTTCTGACCAATTGAGTGTTTGGATTTTTTTATCAAAATAATATTCACTGGCAGCGGCTATTCCTATATTTCCTTCTCCAAGATAAATAGAATTTAAATAATATGTCAAAATTTGTTCTTTAGAATATTGTTTTTCAAGCTTAATAGCTAAAATTATTTCTTTTAATTTTCTCCAAATTGTTTTTTCTTTTGATAAAAATAAATTTCGTACTAATTGCTGAGTAATTGTTGAACCACCATAATCCAAACTTTTTGTTTTTATATTTAAATAAATTGATCTTAAAATCCCCTTTAAACTAAAACCCTTATGTTTAAAAAAATCAATATCTTCGGCTACTAAAAAAGATTTAATAACTTTATCAGGAATATCATTATAATCAACCCATTTCCTTCGAAAACCAATTTTATAAAGTAAAATCTGTTCAGTTCGATCATAAATTTCTGTACCACTACTTATAATTTTCTCTCCTAAAATTTTTGGATCAGGTAATTTGCTAGAAATATAAAAATAAGATAAAATCAAAAAACTAAAAGAGACAAACAAGATAATCAAAAAAATTTTAAACAAGACAAAAACTATTTTTTTCATTAAATTTAATTTTATCTCTATTTTATAATTATTTTTAAAGATGTCTGATATTTGGGAAGAGATTAATAAAAAAAGAAGAAAGCAAGAAGAATATTTGGCTCAAAAATTAGCTTCAAGTCTTGGAGTTCCTTATTTTTCTTTTCAAATAATAAAACCCCATCCATCCGCTCTTGAATTACTTCCTAAAGAATTAGCAGAAAAATCAAAAACAATACCATTTAAACTAGAAGGTAAAAAAATAATTTTAACAACTGTTGATCCCTATAATGATGATTTCAAAAGTGTAGTTAAAGATTTTGAAAATAAAGGATATAAAGTTGTTTGGGGCATTATTTCTAATTCAAGTTTTTTAGAGGGTTTAGATGAATATCAAATAATAAAATTAAGAAAATTGAAAATAGAAAGAAGCCTGGAAATTAATCCAGAAATTCTTAAAAAATTTGAAGAAGAAATTACAAGGAAAGAAATGCTCCAGAATTTTTGTCAAGAACTTTTAAAAGATAATCCGTTTTTTATTTTAGATGTAATTATTGCTGGAGCTTTAAAATTTGAGGCTTCTGATATTCACTTCGAACCTTATGAAAAAGAAATTAAAATAAGATACCGTCTTGATGGTATTTTATACGATGTTTTATCAATACCAATAGATATTTACGATATGATTAAAAATAGATTAAAAATTATTTCAGGGATGCTCCTTAATGTTACTGATAAGCCTCAAGACGGTAGATTTTCAGTAAACTATAAAGGAGAAAATATTGATTTTAGAGTTTCTTTGGTTCCGTCAATTTATAATGAATCTTTTGTTATAAGGATTTTAATATTTAGCAAAATAATTAGAGGCTTAGAGGATCTTGGTTTAAGAAAAGACGATTACAAAATACTTTTAAATGTTATCTTTCAACCTAATGGTTTAATTTTAAATACTGGACCAACTGGTTCAGGAAAAACAACAACCCTTTATGCTATTTTACTTAAAATCAAAAAACCTGATATTAAAATAATTACAATTGAAAACCCTGTAGAATATAAAATTGAAGGTATTACTCAAGTTGAAATTGATGAAAGAAAAAAAATAACTTTTTCTGACGCTCTAAAATCTTTTTTAAGGCACGATCCAGATGTTATTTTGGTTGGTGAGATAAGAGATCCAGAAACTGCAAAAACTGCTATCCAAGCCTCACTTACAGGTCATTTAGTTTTATCAACTCTTCATACAAATGATTCTTTAGGAGCTATTCCAAGACTTATTAGTTTGAAAGTTGATCCTAAACTTATACCATCCGCTTTAAGACTTATTATTGCTCAAAGACTTGTTAGAAAAATTTGTCCTTATTGTAAAGAAATTTATGAGCCTGATGAAGAAACTAAAAATAAAATAAAAAATGAATTAAAAGAAATACCACAAAGAGTTGATGTTTCTAAAATTAATTTTCAAAAAATTACCTTAGCTAAAGGAAAAGGCTGTTCTTTTTGTTTTAATACCGGTTATAAAGGAAGAATAGGAATTTTTGAATTACTTTTAGTTGATGAAAGATTGGAAGAAATAATTTATAAAAACCCTTCAGAATCAGAAATAAAAGAATTAGTAAAAGATAATTTTGTAAGTTTAAGACAAGACGGGCTTTTAAAAGCATTAACCCATCTTACTACTCTTGAAGAAGTAGAAAGAATTACAGGAATTTTTTAAAGTGGGTCTCTACTAGCCCTCATCGAAAAAATTTTTAAAAATTTTTATGCCCCCTA
>PSMS01000033.1:0-3403 GCA_040290225.1 Patescibacteria group bacterium
CACAAGGCAAGAGGTTTGTGATGCTCTTCGAGAATTAAATAGATCATTGCTTCCAAACCAAAAAATTAAAATAACTTCTGCTATTAGACCTTATAATAGTCGTATTGGTGCAAGACAAAATAGTTGTCATGTGCTTGAAAATGGAGGAAATTGTATTGATGTTGTTCCTCATGAGAATATAGATTTTCAAGAATTATTAAACAGAGCAACTCAAGCCGGTTTTAGGGTTCTTAATGAAAGTGGTGGGGGTTTGGATTGCCCCACTTCAAGAAAGTTAGAAAATTGTCCGGAATTGATATGTAACGGAACAGGAGCACATCTTCATTTAATTTTAGATATACAATAATAAATTATCCTTTTAATTCAACTTTGGCACCAGCTTGTTCAAATTTCTTTTTGAGTTCTTCAGCTTTGGCTTTTTCAAGTTTTTGAGCAACAACTTGTGGTGGATTATCAACAATATCTTTAGCATCCTTTAAACCAAGATTTGGATTAAGCTCTCTTAAAACTTTTATGACATTTAATTTATTAGCTCCAGAATCAACTAAAACTACATCAACAACAGAAGGAACTTCTTCAGTTGTTGGTTGGGTTGCAGCTGTTGGAACTGGAGCAACAAATTGAGCAGCACTTACACCAAATTTTTCTTCTAAAGCTTTAATTAATTCATTTAACTCGACTACATTAAGACCTTCAATCAATTGAATAATTTGTTGAATTTTGTCTGACATTTTTTAATTATTTTTTTTAATTGCCGACAAGGTTAAAATTAATTTTTTAATTGGAAAAGATAAAGAAAGGTCAAGTTTTAAAAGAGGTGATTTAAAAACTCCAATAAATTTAGCAATCAATTCTTCTTTAGTTGGTAAATTAACTATCTCCCAAATTGATTTTTTATCAAATTTAGAAGAAAGAAAATAACCGCCAAGTAATTCCAATTCTATTCCTTCATTTTTTAACTCATTTAAAGTTTTAAAACCCAAACCATTTTCATCAAAAACCCATAAAAATCCAAAAGGTTGCCTTAATTCTTCGTCAGAAAAGACAAAATTTGGGTTTGCTTTATAAATTAAAGTTTTTTTAACAACTTGAAATAAATTATTTTTTTCTTTAGCTAAATTTCTTAATTTTTCTATTTTTTCTGTTGATAAATTTAAGATACTTATTAAAGCAAAACCGCTACTCGTTTGAAATTTATTTTTCAAGTCTTGAATAATTTTTTCTTTATCTTTTTTTGTTCTCATTTCGCCTCAAGAGGGTTTTTAATTTTTAAGCCTAAAGGCCCCTCTTTTCTTCGACTTAATTATTTTTATTTTAACCAAAATTTTCTCAAAAAGCAAATTTTACAAAAGACCGGTTAATTTTCTTACTTTTATTATAATTTTTTCAGCAGTTTTAATAGATTTTTCTCTTCCTTTTTGGAAAATCTCATCAATTTCTTTTCTTTTAATTTTATTTTTAATTTTTCTTGCTTTTTCAAAATATTCTCTAAAAGCTTCATAGATCTTTTTTTTGAAATCAACATAAGGAACATTTTCAAACTCTTTTTCAATTTCTACTAATGTTTTTCCCGATAAATATTTATAAATAATCATTAAATTACTAATTCCTGGTTTATTTTCTGGATCATATTTTATTTCTCTTCCTGAATCAGTAACTGCTTTCATTATTTTCTCTTCTATTTCTTTTTCTGGAGCAAAAATTTCTAAGCAACCTTCTGGTTCTGATTTGGACATTTTTTTTAAGGGATTGGAAAGGCTCATAATTTTATGTGTTTCTTCTAAAATATAGGCTGCAGGAATTTTAAATAATTTACCAAAACGATTATTAAATCTTCTAGCTATTTCTCTAGTCAATTCCAAATGTTGTCTTTGATCTTCACCTACAGGAACAATATCAGCATTATAAAGTAAAATATCAGCGGCCATTAAAACAGGATACATCAAAATTCCTGAACCAATGCCTTCTTTTTTATATTTTTCACTTCGTTCTTTAAACTCGTGCATTCTTTGAAGTTCGCCAACATAAGTAAGACAACTTAAAATCCATGAAAGATAAGGATGATAATAATTATCTGATTGTTTAAAAATTATAGTTTTTTTGGGATCAGTTCCTAAAGCTATAAAAGAGGATGCTAAATCGTAAGTTAACTCTTTTATTTCTTTAGGGTCATAAGGATCTGTTTGGGCATGTAAATCAGCAATCATTAAAAAAATTTCATATTTTCCTTGCATATCTAAAATTTGTTTCATCATTCCAAGATAATTGCCTAAATGAATTTTGCCTGTTGGTTTTATTCCTGTTAAAATTCTTTTCATTTTAATTTTGAAAATAAATCTCAACCGATTTTGGTTCGATATTAAAAGGAACAATAAGATTAATTTCTTTTAGTTCTTTTTCTTTGATTTCTAAATTAAATTTAATTATACCAAGAATTTCTTTATTTTCGTTATAAAGAAAAACTAATCCTTCGATATTTGGATAATCATAAATTGATTTGTTAAAAACAGAAAATTTCAAAATATTTTGGTTAAGATTGTTTTTAATAATTTTAGGTTCGTAATAAATTAAATCTGGTTTAATTTTTTGTTCTTTAATCCATTTAAAAGGATCAATGATTAATTCTAATTCTATTTTTTCAAAATAAGGAATTTTTAAATTTTGCTCAACAATGTATTTTGTTTCATTATTACCTAAGGGTATTTTTTTCTTTTCTGTTTGAAAAACTAGTTTATTATTTTTGTCATAAAACTTAAAAGAGTATTCTAATTCTTTTAATGACCATTCTTTATTTGGATTAAAAACTTTAGCAAAAACATCAATAGATTCATCTGGATATTTTACAAATTTTACAGGATATTTTATTAAGGGATCTAGGTTTTTAATTTCACAAGGAGGACAAGGCCCACCACAATCAACATCTTCTTCTCCTTGATTTTTTATATTATCAAAACAAGTTGGTTCTGGTTTTAAAACAGTATAGGTTTTCAAAAAAACAAAAATTAAAAAAGGTGATAAAAAAATTAAAAGATAAATTAATTGTTTTAAAAATCTATCATTCATCAAAAATATTTTAAAACAAAAATTCCCTGGGCAGCACCTACTCTCGCACCCTTTTGGGTACTACCATCGGCTCAGTGCCGTTTCACCTGACTGTTCGGAATGTAAGAGGTGGTTCCAGCACTGATAGACAGCCACCCAGGGAATTTTTGATTTTATTTTTGAAAAACTGTTGAGGTGATAAGTTGAAAATTGGCTAAAGAAAGACGCTCATTAGTACCCCTAACCTTAACCCCTTACGGAGCTTCCAGTAGGGGCCTATCAACCAGGTGATCTTCCTGGGAGCTAAGAAGCCTTATCTTGGGGTGGGCTTCGCGCTTAGATGCTTTCAGCGCTTATCCCG
>PSMS01000007.1:0-21449 GCA_040290225.1 Patescibacteria group bacterium
AGCAACATCTAATCTATATTGTGGATTTGTTGTTCCTATCCCCAATCTTTTATTAACATTATCCCAATAAAGATTCCTATCTCCAGAAAGAGTACTAGTACCTGTCCAAAAAGTTACATAGCCAGGAGAACCAGAACCAGTAAGAAGGGGACTACAACTAAGTGTAGCCTGGCCTTGAGCCTCGGTTTGTTTTATATTAAAAAGAGAAAAGAAAGCCGTAAATTACAAATTTTTTCATTATTTAATATTAATTAATTATGACCCCTTCATTTTTTTAATTTCTATTACCTTTCATTAATTATAATTTATAACAAAAAATTTAAAATTTTATTTATGATGTGGAAAAATGGTTCGCTAAATAAATATATAAATAACAATACAAAAATAAAACCATAGCTTTCTAAAATAACATAGCTTTCTAAAGGTATTTTTAAAAGCAAAAGTTTTGAACCATCAAGAGGTGGAATTGGCAATAAATTAAAAAGAGCTAAAACCAAATTTACTCTTATAAGTTGAAAAAAAATATCATTAAATAAAGGAAAAAAGTTTGTTTTGAGAAGAATTAAAAAAATACTCATTAATACCAAATTAGTTACTGGACCAGCTAAAGCAATTAAAATTGGATCTCTTGTTTTATATTTTAAATTAAAGGGGTTATAAGGAACCGGTTTTGCCCAGCCAAAAATAAAACCTCCCAAGGCATAAGTAAATAATGGAAAAATTATTGTTCCAATCGGATCAATGTGAGATGTTGGGTTTAATGTTATTCTTCCTTCATATTTTGCTGTTGGATCGCCAAGTAAATAAGCAACATAACCATGAGCAATTTCATGAAGAATAATAGAGTAAAAAATTAAAATTATCAAAATAATAATTAAAAAGATTTCCATTAAACTTTAATCTTTCCTTTAAGAATTAATTTTCTACAATCTTTACAAATTTCTAGTTTTTTTCCATTAATATTTAAAATCTGAATATTTGGTTTTTGAAAATAACTTTTTACAGGATTATATTGACCACGAAGTTTCTTTCTTTTAATTACTTTCACTTTTCCCTTATGGCAAATTTGACAAACTTTCATAATAAATTATTATACCAAAAAACTACCAATTTATAATAACCTTAATTGTTTTTTCATCAATATTTTCTTCTTTAATTTTCAAATTACTCCCGAGTTTTGGAAGATCTTCTTTTATTTTTTCAAAATCTTCTTTATTTAAAATAAATTGAGCTTCTTTTTTTTCAAGATCATAATAAACCAAATTTTTTTGAAAAACCTCATTTAAACGATCTAAAATCAAAGATTTTTCATTAAGTATTTTATTAATATTTAAAAGATAGTTAAAATTTTCTTCCAAATTTTGCGAAGAGGCTTGCTGGATTTTTGCTGTTTCTTTTTTTAATAAAGATAATTCTTTATTAAGTTTTAAATAAAATCCTAAAAATACTGAAGTTGAAATGAAAATTAAACTAAGAATAAAAACAGTAGCAACGATTATTGTTCTTTGAAAACGACTTAAAAAATAAATGGAGTTTGGTTTCATTTCAAACAAATCTAAAAATTTTTGATCATTAAAAATTTTCTTTAAAAGGATTAACCCCCCTTGAACAATAAAGTCATAAACATTTGTTTTAATTATTTTTAAATTTTCAAGATTTAAATCAATTTCACTGAATATCAAAATATTAAATTTCTTGTTTTTGGTCTCAAAATAATTAATGAATCTCTTAATCAAGATATTAAAATTAGTTGTTTGAGGATTTATTTTTTCAACAAAATATTTTTCAAGTTTTAAGTTCTCTAAAAATAAAACCTGAATAATTTCTTGATCAATAAAAATTACTAAATAATTTTCATTAAAACCAACAATTGTTTGATAAATTAAATTATTTAATACACTTTCTAAGGCTGGAGCAATAAAATAAATTGTTATTTCAAATTTATTAATAACTTCAAAAACATCCTCTATTATTTCTTTGGGGAAAAGAAAAACATCAAAATTTGATAAATTGCCAGAGAGATGATAAATGTTTTCTTTAAAAATGAGATGATACTTTTCTAAGGGTAAAGGAAGATTAACTTGAAAATAATTTCTTATAGCTGATTCTGGATTACCTGTTCTTGGTAAAACAACTTGCTGAAAAAAAACACTGGGAAGGTGAAGAATAATGCCTAATTCTTCAATTTTTTCTTTTTCTTTTAATGTTTTAATAGCTTCTTCAAGATTTTCTTTAATTATTTTTTCATCTTTAAAAATTTCAGCAACAATTTTGTTTGTTTTTTTAATTTTTAAAGATTTATTTTCAATTTCAAGATCATAATAAAAAACACCGCTTGGAGTAATTAAAATAATATCAAGGACTTCTTCCTTTAAAATACTTTTTAGACTCATTTTTTTATATTTTCAATTTTAACAAACCTTTCATTAAATTCATTTAAAAACACAATATCAAAACCTTTAATATTTTTATCCAAAATTCCTAAATAATAAGGGTTAATTAGAAAAATATTAGCTTTTTCTTTTAAAATTTCTTTTTCAATTTCTCCATTTTCTTTAAAAATATCAATCTGGGGATTGGTTAAAATAGCTGAAAATTTTTTTTCTAAAAATTGATTTTTGAAAGAATTAAGATTTAAACCACCCTGGGACCAAAAATAAAACAATTCTGGAGGATAATTATAATTAAGCCCATATAATATAACTTCGTAATCTTTATTTTTTATTAAATTATTAAGTTCTTCTGAATTTAACAAGGTATAATTTAAATTATATTTTTCTTTTAAATAGCGTGCTAGGTCAGGATAAATATAACTTTTACTAGTAAAAATATTGAAAGTAGTTGTTGGTATTTTTTCTTCTCTTTTTTCAATTTTTAAATCTTCGATTTTTAACCTCTTTCTCAAAGAAGGAGAAAATATTCCGTAAGAAATCTCTCCTTCACCTTGAAAAATTTCTTTTAAAATTTTTTCTCTATCAATTAAACCGTTAAGGCTTTCTATTATTTTTTCTTCTTTAACTTTATCTTTATTAAAAAACAACCCTATAACTCTTGGCATTATTATTCTATAAACTTTAATTCGTTTTTTTAATCCTGGCGTTAAATCAGGATAAGCAAATCCGAAAAAGCCATCAATTTCTTTATTAATCAAACCATTGATAAGCTCTCTTTGATTAGGATAATAAATAAATCTAACCTCTTCTAAAAAAATAGGATTTTTATATTTTTTGTTTTTTTCTAAAATTATAATTTTTTTATCGGAATTAGAGATTTCTTTTAAAACAAATGGGCCGCTACCTATTTTAACTAAATCAAAATCTTTAAAATTGGGAGAATATTTAGAAAAAATTTTTGAAGGCAGAGGTTTAAGATATTTTAAATTGTAGAGAAAGTAATTATTTTGATTTTTATAATTAAAAATCCCTTGTTTGTCATTAATTATCTTAAATTCAACATCTTTAAAAAATTTAGAAATTTCATTAGGAGCAAATTTTTTAAGAAATTCCAAGCCAAATCTTATATCTTCAGTAGTTAAGGGTTCTCCGTCTGACCAAAACAAATTATCATAAATTTTTATTTCTAAAGTATTCTCTTCTTTATTCCAAAAATATTTTTCAACAAATTTAGAAATCAAGTCACCGTTATAAAATTCGAACAAAGAAGGATAAATAATATTACTAATTGTTTTTTCTGTTTCATTATTAGTTAAATAAGGAGTTAAAATAGAAACTTCTTCAGTTATGCCTTCTTTATAAACTTTTTCTTTACTTGGATTAGGATAAATTAAAAATAAGGAAAAAAAGAAAAAACTTAAAAAGATAAAAAAAGAAAAGAGAAAATAATTTTTTTTCTTAAAAAAAATAATTCTAAGTTTTAAAAATGTATCTCTTAAAAATTTTTTAAAACTCATTTAGAAATTAATTTATAGATAAATAAAAGAACAAAAAGAAAAATTAAAAACCAAGTGAAATAAAAAAATTGTTTTTCAATCCCTCTTCTTTTAGAAAAAAATTCTGTTTGAAAACCAAAAAGCGCTCCACCAAACGCTCCTCTTTGCTGAATCATAATAAGAAAAATT
The DNA here is from genome assembly GCA_040290225.1 of Patescibacteria group bacterium. Classification (GTDB taxonomy): domain Bacteria; phylum Patescibacteriota; class Minisyncoccia; order UBA6257; family HR35; genus PSMS01. Next base: position 4,079 of record PSMS01000007.1, read on the forward strand.
ATTCCTGTTCCAATTATAATTTGTAAAAGATCAACTAAACTCATTTTTGGAATTCTCTTAATTGCTTATGATATTTTAACACATATTGATGGGCTTTTGTATCTAAAAGTCTAATAAAATCAGCAGTTATTTTTGAAAATTTTTCTAAGGGCATTGGAGGTTCTTTCAAGGAATAATAAATTTCTTCTTTGGGTTTGGCAAAAGAAATTATTTTAATTCTTTCAGAAACATTAGCTTCTTCAATGGCTTTTTGAGTGAATTTAAATTGAATTTTACCTCCATCAACTAAAATTAAATCGGGTAAGCCCCATTCATTATGTTTTAATCTTCTTTTTAAAACCTCGTAAATCATTCTTGGATCATCTGGTTTTAAAACTGTTTTGATTTTAAATTTTCTTAATTTTTGTGGTTCAAAGCGTCCTTCATAAAAACTTACAATTATTCCAACTTTTTCTTTTCCAGCTAAGTGAGAAATATCATAAACTTCAATAATGTTTGGTAAATTACTTAATTTAAGTTTTTCTTTAAGTTCAAGTAAAACTTTTTTTCTTTGATTTTCAATAAGAAAAGAATCTTCTTTTAAGATTTGAATTTCGTTTTCTATTTTTTTGATAGCTAAATAAATTTCTTTAAGTCTTTGAGCTTCTTTTAAATTATCTTTTTCTAAATTTTCTTTAATTTCTCCAATAAGTTCTTTTTTTAAATTAAAAAAATCACCACCTAAAATTTTTTCAATAATCTCTAAGCTTCTATAATACTTTTCTTTATCTTCTTTTTTAATTTTATAATTTTTCAGACAACAAAAACCATAACAAAGGTTCAAATTGTAATTTAAGCATTCTCTTAAATGCTTTTCTTTACAAGTGCAAAAGGGGGTTGTTTTTCTTACAATCCTTAAAAGGGTTCTTAAAGCTGTACCTTCAGTAAAAGGACCAAAAATTTTAAAATAATTAAACTTATTAGGTTGATGGATAACCAAAACCCTAGGAAACTCTTCTTTAGTAAAAATAACATAAAAATAATTAGTATCATCTCTTAAAAGTTGGTTAAAGGGAGGGTTAAATTTTTTTATAAGATCACTTTCTTTAAAAATAGCCTCAGCTTCTGAATTAGTTATTAAAAACTCTAAATCACTAGCATTTTTTAGAAGTTCTTTTATTTTAAGAGAGTCGGATTTTAAATATTGAGAAAACCTTTTTTTAAGATCTTTAGCTTTGCCAATATAAAGGGGTTTTCCGTTTTTATCTTTAAACAAATAAACTCCTGGCTTGGAAGGAATTTTTTTCAGATCTATTTTAATCATATTAATCTTAAAAGACTTTTTCCTTGTAAATAATTTTTATAATTATCATAAACACCGTACAAATCTAAAATTGTTGGTAAAACATCAATTAAATCTCCCTTGATGTCTTCAGAAAATAAATTTTGCTCTTTTTTAAATTTTTTATGAATAAGATAAAAAGGAACTGGACTAAAATTATGAAAAGTATCTCTCGTTCCTTTTGATAAATCAATCAGTTTTTCTATATTTCCGTGATCAGAAGTAATTATTAAAAACCAATCATTATCTAAAACTAAATTAATTAATTCTTTAAGTTTAGAAGATAAAAATTCAATAGCCTGAATAGCTTTTTTAAATTCTCCTAAATGACCAAAAAAATCTAAAATGGATAAATTAGCAACTATTAGATGAAAAGATTTATCTTTTATTATTAATTTTAAGAAATTAAAAATTTCTTCAGTTATTTTAAAAGCGGATTCTTCATTTTCAATTGCTGGTAAAATTTTTATAGTCTCATTAATATGTTCTTCATCAATAAGACCATTAAAATAAAAAGTTATATGCTTTTTTCTTGTCTCGTCAGTAATTTTAAATTGTCTAAAACCTAAATCAGAAAAAATTCTTGAAAAATTAATTTTTATTTTTTCTTCTTCAAAGATAGTTGGATTGGGTAAAGTTTCAAAATATCTATTTAAGGTAATTACTAATAAGTTTTCTTTAGATGGCCTTTCAAATTCTTTAAAATTTGGATCTAAAAAGGCTTCGGCTAATTGTTTTATATTTTGAGGTTCAAAATTTAAAAATAAAACAATGTCATTGTCTTTGATTATTCCTTCTTCATTAACAACTATTGGTTCTAAGAGATCTTCTTTAAAATTTTGGTCTTTTATTTTTTCTTTTAAAAATTCAAAAACATCATCAATTTTTTTCCCTATTCCTTTCGTCAAAAGTAAAAAAGACCTTTGGGTCTTAAGAGCATAATTTTTAGTTGTATCCAGAGCATAAAAACGACCACAAATTGTACCTATTTTACCTGGCAAATCATTTTCTTTTAATAAATTTGAAAAATTTTCTAAAAGTTGGTAACCACTTCGAGGTGGTGAATAGGTACTATCTAAAAATAAATGAAAATAAATATCTTCAATTTGATATTTTTTTAAAATTTTTAAAATTTCAATGATATGGTTAATGTCTGCTTCGGTTGGTGTTTTATTTAAAGAAAAAAGCATATGAATTCTTGAATTTTTTTCATAATAATAGTCAACAATTTTTTTAATTGTTTTATTATTTATTAATTCACCTTTTTCCAAGGCTAAGTCAATTCTTAATTTAGGAGTATAATGAATGACTCCTGTTCCTAAGGCTAAATGGCCTTGTTCGCAATTTCCAGGTTCATTAGCGGGTAAACCAACACTCATTCCCGAAGCATTTAAATAACAAAAAGGATATTCTTTTTTTAATTCCTCGAAAATATTTTCTTTTACTAATCGAAATGGGTTAGATAAATTTTTTTCACCCTTTCCTAAACCATCTAAAATAAGCAAAATTGTATAGATGTTTTTTTTACCCATTTTATTTTAAAATGAAATAAGTTCTAATAGTAAATTTTAAAATAAGGTCGGGTATTTTTCGAAATCCGATTATGATTTTAAATTTAGAATATATTAGTGGTGGTATTTTAATTGGGATTGTTTTGGGTTTTTTAATTAGGCATTTTCTTTCGACAAGATTAAAGATAAAAATTGAAAAAGAAATTAGTGAAGAACTAGAAGAAGCTAAAAGGAAAAAAGCAGAAATTCTTTCTGAGGCTGAAAGAGTTTCTTTGGAAATCGTTGAAGAAGCTAAAAGAGAAAAAGAAAGATTGCTTTTGGATTTAAGACAAAAAGAAGAAAGATTGCTTCAAAAAGAAACCTTATTAGATGAAAAAGAGAATAATTTATTAGAAAAAGAAAGGGCATTGCTTGAAAAAAGTAAATTTCTTGAAATTAGAGAAAAAGAATTAAAAGAAAAAGAAATTAATCTCGAAAAAACATTAGAAGTAATTACTGGACTTACAAAAGAAGAGGCTTTAAAGATATTATTTTCGAAAATTGAAAAAGAAAATGAAGAAGATTTGTTTAGAAGGATAACAAAATTGAAATTAAAAGAACAAGAAATTTTAGAAAAAGAAGCTAGAAATATTCTAGCAGAGATAATCCCAAGGTACGCTAAAAGTGTTGTCAGTGAAATAACAACTACGACTGTTAGAATTCCTAATGAAGAAATGAAAGGAAGGATAATCGGAAAAGAAGGAAGAAATATCAAGCATTTTGAAAATTTAACAGGAGTTGAAATAATTATTGATGAAACTCCAGATATTGTTACTCTTTCTTCTTTTGACCCAATAAGAAGAGAAATTGCTAGATTAGCTTTAGAAAAATTGATCAAAGATGGAAGAATTAATCCAGCAACAATAGAAGAAAAAATTATTGAAGCCAAAAAAGAAATTGAAAAAGAAATAGAAGAAGCAGGAAAGGCTGCTAGTTATGAAGTTGGAATTTTTGATTTGCCAAACGAAATTATTGTTTTAATGGGAAGATTAAAATATAGATATAGTTATGGACAAAATGTTTTACTCCATTCAATTGAAGTTGCTACTTTTGCTAAAATGATTGCTGATGAATTAGGATTGAATTCTTATGTTGCTAAAAAAGCAGGATTTCTTCATGACATTGGAAAGGCTGTAACTCATGAAATTGGAGGTAATCATTTGGAGATAGGAATAAAAATTTTAGAAAAATATGGAATAGAAGAAGATGTTATTTTAGCTATGAGATCACATCACGAAACTTATCCTTTTGCTATTCCTGAAGCTTATATTGTCTTAGCAGCTGACATTATTTCGTCAACAAGAATAGGAGCCAGAAGAGAAACAACTGAAATTTATTTACAAAGACTTCAAGAATTAGAAAAAATAGCTTTATCTTTTGGGGGAATTGAAAAAGCTTTTGCTATTCACGGAGGAAAAGAATTAAGGGTTTTTGTTATAGCGGAAAAGGTTTCAGATTTAGAAATGTATGAATTAGCCAAAAATATAGCTAAAAAAATTGAAAATGAATTGACTTACCCCGGAGAAATAAAAATTGTTGTTATAAGAGAAAATAGAGCTATTGAATATGCTAGATAGAATTTTGAAAAATTTTTAATTTTTTTTGCTATAATTTTGATAATCCTAATTTGGTCGGTATTAAAATTTATCATAAAATGTCTAGAGAAAACGTTGTTAAAAGGGAGGATTTGGCTCAAAAAATGGTCGCAAAATTCAATATGACAAAAAAAGAGGCTTTAGAAGTTTTAAATTTTTTAGTTGATGAGATTACAACCGCTCTAAAAGAAGGAAAACAAGTTAAATTAGTTGGTTTAGGAACATTTAAGGTCAGAATGAGAAAAGAAAGAGAAGTTGTTAATCAAAAAACAGGAGAAAGAATGAAGGTTCCAGCAATGAGAGTCCCTAAATTCACAGCGGCTAAAACACTAAAAGAAGCAGTCAGAGGATAAAAAATTTCTTTTAAGATTAAAATTAATGAAACCTAATTATTATAGGGTTTTTATTATAATTAGTTCAAATTGGAATTTAGCTGAAGAAAAAATAAGAGAATATTCTAAAAATTTTTCCATTTTTTCTTTTAAAAAAGATAATAAAGAGTTGATAAGTTCTCTTTTAAGAGAAATAAATAAAAGATTGTTTGGAAGTCCTAACGACATTGTTCTTAGAGAAATTAAAAACTTAAAAGAAAACGAATATGAAAATTTAGTTTCCTTAATTAAAAATTCTAATTTAAAGTTTTTTTTAGTTGATAGTGAAAAGAACAATTTTGATTTGATTAAAAAATATTTTGAGAAATATAAAGTTAATTACGAAGAAATTGATTTAACAAAAATTGAAAATAATAAATTTGAAATTAGAAAATTCATTGAGGAAAAAATTAGAAAAGAAAATATAAAAATTCCAAAAGAATTTATTGATTTTCTTTTAGAAAACTATGGAAAAGATATTGGCCTTTTACTTCAAGATCTTAAAAATATTAAATATTATTCATCTAACAATGAAGTAAAATTAGAAGAAATAATAAATCTTTTTCATACTTTAACTGATGAGTTTAAAATTCAAGAAGCTTTTCTAAGTGAAAAATTCCCCAATTTTGTTCATTATTTCAAAAAATATATCTACAGTCTAAGAAGTGAAAATTACGAGATAAGAAAAAAGAAAGTAGAGGGTATTTTGTACAATTTGCTCTTTGGGGCTCTTTTAAAAATCTATCAAATCAAAACGGAAAAAAACAAAAAAATTGAAGGACACCCGTTTTATGTTGAAAAATTAAAATCCTTTAGCAAAAATTTGGATAATAATAAAATTAAAAAAATGATTAAAGTTTTAGCTCAGGTTGATAAAAAAATTAAAAAATATTATCTTAATTATAAAGAGCTCCCCGAAGAAATTTCTATTTCGTATCTTCTTTGGCAAAAACAAAATTAAAAATTTTAGCGTATTTTAACTTCAATCGAGCAGCTTTATTTTTATGAATAAATCTTTTTGCTCCCTTATCGATCTCTCTATAGACTTCTGATAAAAGTTTTTGTGCTTTTTCTTTATCTTTTTCTTTAATAGCTTTTAAATATTCTTTTATTACTCTTTTTATTAATCTTCTTCTTATCTCATTTCTTAACCAATTTCTTTTTGCTTTTTTTAAAGCTCTTTTAGCAGATTTGGTATTTGGCATTTTAAAATTAAATTAAATTCTCGCCCAAAAATTTCTTTAAATCATCTTTTTGTTTTTTTGTTAATTTTGGAAATTGAAAGTTTAATTTAATTAAAAGATCACCGCCGTATAGCCCTAAATTACTAAATTTTATTATATCACCTTCTGGTGGATTTTTGATGTAAATTTTTTTGCCAAAAAACGGTATTTCTATCTCGTCTTTTAATAAAACATCTAAGATATTTATTTTGTATTCATAAACTAAATCTTTTTTATTTGAGATTGAAAACGGTTTTTCTATTCTTATATTAATATTAATTATTAGATCGCCAGTTTTTAAATCTGCTTCATTTCCCATATTTTTCAAGATGATTTGTGAATGTCTTGATTTTGGAGGAATTTCTATATTTACTTTTTCTTCAACCTTTAAATAACCAGCGCCATGACAAAAAGAACATAATTTTTCAGGAATATAGCCTTCTCCTCTGCAAACAGGACAGGTTTTTAATTGATTGAAAAATATACTTTCTAAAATAGAAGAAGATGTTATAATTTTACCTTTTCCTTGACAGTTTTTACAAATTACCTTCTTTTTATTTTCTGATCCTGTTCCTTGGCAATAAGAACATTTCTTTTCTCTTAAATACCTAATTTCTTTTTTTGTTCCTTCATAATATTCTTTTAAACTTATTTCTAAATTTAAATAGATATCCAAATTTCTTTTAGTTTTTTTTCTTTCGTATGTTCCAAAAATATCTTCAAAATCAAAAACAAAATCTTTGAAATATTCTTCAAAATCTCTAAAGAAGTCAAAATCAAATCCAGGAATATCAAATCCCGTTTTTGTTTGCCATCTTCTTTGAGTATCGTATTCCGCTCTTAGTTTTTTATCAGATAAAACTCGGTAAGCTTCCAAAATTTCCTTAAATTTATCAGCATCTCCTCCAGGAACATCAGGATGATATTTTTTAGCTAATTCCCTAAAAGCTTTTTTAATTGTTTCTTCATCAGCATTTTCTGGAACGCCTAAAATTTGATAATAATCTTTCATTAGCTTTGAGTTTGACCATAAAACCTTCGACCAATTTCTCCTAATAATTGATTAAGTTCGTTAATTTTATTTTCAATTTCTTCTGGTGTTTGAGCTTTTTCCTTAATTTCTTCTAAGTCCTTAATTTCACTTTCAATTTTTTCTCTCAAATCAGGAGGAATTCTTTCTTGATATTCATTTAAGATTTTTCTTGCTTGATAAATCAAATTATCAGCATTATTTTTTGCTTCAGCCAATTTTTTCTTCATCAAATCTTGAGCAGCATATTCTTCAGCTTCCTTTTTAAGTCCTTCAATTTCTTCTTTAGAAAGATTTATTGAATTAGTAATTTTAACTGATTGGGAATGACCAGTTGCTTTATCAACAGCAGTAACTGTCAAAATTCCATTAATATCAACATCAAAAGTAACCTCTATTTGAGGAATACCTCTCGGAGCTGGAGGAATTCCATCTAAAATAAATCTAGCTAATGTTTTATTGTCTTGAGCCATTGGTCTTTCTCCCTGAACTACATGAATTTCTACTTGAGTTTGATTATCAGTAGCTGTTGTAAAAATCTCTTTTTTAGAAACTGGAATTGGGGTGTTTTTAGGAATCATTGGGTGAGCAATTCCACCTAAAGTTTCAATAGCTAAAGTTAAAGGAACAACATCAATTAAAAGAATTTCTCTTATTTCTCCTTGTAAAATTCCTGCTTGAATAGCTGCTCCAACAGCTACAACTTCATCAGGATTAATATCTTTTTTAGGTTCTTTACCAAAAAATTCTTTAACTCTTCTTTGAATTAATGGCATTCGGGTTTGTCCTCCAACCAAAATAATCTCATCAATATCGGTTGGCTTTAAACCGACAGAATCTAAGGTTTTTTTGACTTCTTCAATTGATTTTTCAACTAAATCTCTAGTTAAATCTTCTAATTGGGATCGAGTAAGTTTGTAATAAAGATGTTTTGGTCCAGAAGGGGTTGAAGTTATAAAAGGTAAATTAATTTCAGTTTCATATAAAGTAGAAAGTTCTTGTTTTGCTTTTTCGGCTGCTTCTTTTAGTCTTTGAAGAGCCAAAGAATCTTCTCTTAAATCAACTCCTTCTTCTTTTTTAAACCACTCAATAATAAAATCAATAATTCTTTGATCCAAATCATCTCCTCCTAAAAAACTATCTCCACCGATTCCTTTAGTTTCAATAATATTTTCTCCCACCTCTAAAATCGAAACATCGAAAGTCCCTCCACCAAAATCGTAAACCAAAATCCTTGCATTTTGTTTTTTATCTAAACCATAAGCTAAAGCAGCTGCTGTTGGTTCAGGAAGTAATCTTTTAACATTTAAACCAGCAATTTCACCAGCAGCCTTAGTAGCAGCTCTTTGAGAATCATCAAAATAAGCTGGGCAAGTAATAACAGCTTCGGTTATTTTTTCTCCTAATTTTTCTTCAACATCCATTTTTATTTTTTGTAAAACCATAGCTGAAATTTCTTCGGGTTTATACCATTTATCTGACATTTTGACCTCAACCCCACCATTTTCTGCTTCCCTAATTTCGTAGGGTAAAATTGTTTTTGCTTTTTGAACATTAGGATCGGAAAATCTTCTTCCAATTAATCTTTTTACAGAAAAAATTGTATTTTTAGGATTAGTAATAGCCTGTCTTTTAGCTAAAATTCCAACTAGCCTTTCACCAGATTTAGAAATAGCTACTACCGAAGGGGTAAGTCTTGATCCTTCTCTATTTTCTAAAACCCTTGGAACGCCAGCTTCTACAATAGCTACAACTGAGTTAGTTGTTCCTAAATCAATTCCTATTATTCTACTCATGGTAAATAACTTTTACTCGAGCTGGTCTTAAAAGTCGACCTTTAAGAAAATAACCTTTACTTAAAACTTCAACAATTATATCTTCATCGCTTAAATCACATTTTTCTTTTTCGCATTTCTTTTTAGCAACCGCTTCGCAATATTGAGGATCAAATTTTTGATTTAAGGGGTTAAATTCTTCTAAGCCATATTTTTCTAAAATATCTTTAAGTTGACAATAAATTAAATAAAAACCCCTTTCAATCTTTTCAGCCGGAACTTTTTCAAAAGCTAACTCGAAAGAATCTAAAACACCAATTAATCTATAAATTAAATCAGCATTAGCAAGATTTTTCAATTCTTCTTCCTTCTGTTCATATTCAGCTTTAATTCTTAAAACATCATTTTTAGCCTTTCTAAGACTTTCATAATATTGATTTTTTTCTTCTTCTAATTTTTTGATCTTCTCTAATAATTCTTTAATTGTTTCCTCGGTTGATGGTAATTGATGTTCTTGATCGTTCATAGTATTTTTTCTAATTCATTTAAAAGCGACTTTAAAGTATGATAATAATTTCTTTTAGGACCAATAATACTTACAATTTCATTTCTTTTTTGAAGATAACAAAGAGAGAGGTTTTTTGATTTTGAAAAAAACAATTTCTCACCTATTAAAATTTTTTTATTTTCTTCTAAAAATCTTTTGTAGTAATTAAATTTTTCAACAAATTCAAATAAATCTTTTAAAAAATTCTTATCTTCATAATCAAAAAACCTCCACATATATTTTAAACCATATATTTTTTCTTTATTTTCTTTTTGATAAATAACAATATTTTCAGTTATTTTAGTTATTTCTTCAAAGATGTTTTCGAGATTTTTTATATTCAGATGTATTTCGGGACTTAAAGGATAATTTTCTAAATAATAATACCATCCCTTATCTGTTGGAACTCTTCCTTTTAAATTAGTTAAATTTTCTAAAAATCCTTTTTCCGCTAAACAACGAAAATAAATTCTAATAGATGGTGCTGATAATTTGTTTTTTATTTTTTTGGCTAAATATTTAGAACCGATAGGTTTTTTTCTAAAAATATATTCTCGAACAAACCAAAAAAATATTTCTTTTTCTTTTATTAAATCCATTATTCAATTTTAATTTCTTTTCCTGGTTTTTCTGGTTCTTCTTTCTTAGGCAAAACAACTCTTAAGACACCGTCCTTAAATGATGCTTTAACATTTTGTTGATCCACTTCAACTGGTAAAGGAATAACTCTAACAAAAGAACTTCGACGACTTTCTTTTCGCCAATAATTTCTATCTTTAACTTCTTCAGTTTCTTCAAGTTTGCCTTCAACTTTTAAATAATTTTCTTCAAGGGACAATTTTAAATTTTCTTTTTTAAAACCTGGAGCCTCTACTTCAACAACTAAATTTTTTCCTTCATCATAAACATCTACTTTAACTGAAGATGATCTAGAAATTAAAGGAAGGGGTAAAGAATAAAATTCGTCTTCAAAAAATTTTTTAATAAATTCTTCAAATGGATCAAATTTTCTCAAAAGGGTCATTTTTGATTTATATTTAATTAATTACGACCATTTTGAAATATCATTTTATATTATATTAAATTATCACTTAAAATTCAAGAGTGATAATACCTTTATTTTGTTAATAAAAATTTTAAAAATTCATAATAAAGAGTTGGATTAGTAAAAATCCACCAATAAATAATTATTATTACTAAAAAAATTAACAAAAGAAAAATTCTTTTTTCCATAAATTTGTTATATAATCTATTATATAACAAGTTAAAAGGTCGAGTAATTTATAAGTTAGAAAAATGCAAAATCAAAAATTATTATTAGTTGTCGTTGTCTTGGTTGTTTTAGTAGCTGTAGTATATTGGTATTTCTCAAAAAAAGGTGGTGCTCCAGTTCTTCCTGTACCTCCAGCTCCAACAGAAAATTTTCCTGTACCTCCAGCTCCAACAGAAGCTCCTGAGCCAACACCGACAACTCCAACGCCACCTACTCCATAATAAATTTTTAATAAATTTTTTAAGACTATAAAAAGAAAAGAGGGGATTAACCCCTCTTTTCTTTTTATTTAAAAAATTTTTTGGTATAATAATAATTATAAAATGAAAGAAATAGTACAAGAAATTTTGAATAATTTTAATTTGCGGGAACAAGATATTATTTTTCGCCGATATGGCCTTACTTTTAAGGAAATAGAAGAATCACTCGAGGCTATTGGTCGGGATTACCATATTACCCGAGAAAGAGTAAGGCAGATACAAAACAAAATCATAAATAAATTAAAACCTATTATAAATAATCATCCCAAAATTAATGAGTTCACCCAAAAAGTAAAAAGTTTATTAGAGCCTTTAGGTATAAAAGAAGAAAACAGGTTTTATAGCATTCTTTTAAAAGAAAAAATAATCGAAAGAGAAGATATCAAATTTGTAAAATTTATTCTTATTTTTAGGGAAGATATAGTTTATCATAAAGGGGATGAAATTTTAAAAAGTTTGTTAGCTAAAGAAAAAGATGTTTTTTTGTTCTTTAAGCATTTAAGCGAAAAGTTATATAAACTTTTTAGCGAAAACATAAATAAAATTTTATTAGAAGAAGAAGTTTTAAATTTGATTGAACAAGAATTAAAAAGACATATTAATACTCCGGTTGAAAAAGAAGAATTAATGGAAGTTTTAAGAATTTTAAGGGGTCTATATAAAAATCCTTTTAATCACTGGGGGTTAGATGGAAATAAATTTGTTGTTCCTTCTTCTTTAAAAGAAAAAATTTATCTTATTTTAAAAAACGAAGGTAAACCCATGCACTTTTCTCAAATTTATGAAAGATTAGAAGAATTAAGAAAGATAGAAAACGAATTTCTTCATTTTTATTGGAAAAAAACTTATTCATTAGATTCTCTTAAAAATGAATTAATTAAACATGATGACTTTGTTCTAGTAGGGCGAGGTATTTATGCATTAAAAGAATTTGGTTATCCTGAGGGAACAATTTACGATTTAATTAAAAACTTTATTTCAGAAAAAAAAATAACTAATTTTAATGAAATTTACAATTTTATTAGTAATCTTAAAATCTTCAAACCAAATACTCTAATTATTTATCTTTACAAACTTCAAAAAGAAGGCTTCATTCAAATAGATAAAAATAATAATATTATTCTAAAAAATGTTTGATCCTTTTAGTTTTGTTTTTTCTTTGATTTTTTCACTTTGGTGGCTCATTTTACCTTGGCTTTTAACTTTAATTGTTTGGGAAAAATTTATAGATTCTTTAGCTTATAAAAATATAAAAGTCTTTATTGAAAAAAATGGGAAATATACATTTTTAAAATTAAAATTTTCTGGAGATTTTTTGATTAATCCCAAACTAATGGAAGAAGTTTTAATTTATCTTCACGCTAATATTCAAAAAGAAAAATATCCAGAATTTGAGGCCATTTTTAAAGGAAAAGTCCCCTTACCTTATTTTTTTATATTTAAATTTCATGATAGAAATTTAGAATTAATAATAGGTATTACTGAAAATATTTTGGATCTTTTAAAAACCTCGCTCTATAGTAAATATCCGGAGATTAGTTTTGAAATTGTTGAAAATCCTTTAAATGATACTCCGAAAGATCTTCCGAATTTTTTGTACGACATTTTTCCTTTCGGTTTTAATCTCAAAAGATCTTATGCTTATCCATTAAAAACTTATATTTATCTCGAGAAATTACCAGAAGAAGAAAGGGTTGATCCTTTATCAGGAATATGGGAATTAAATGATAATATCTCAAATAAAGAATGGCTTTTTTTAATTATTTATGCTTTACCTATTGATGGTGATGATTGGGTACCAAAAGCAAAAGAAGAAATAGAAAAATTTTTAGGAATACCTCCAAAACCTCAGCCAATAACTTTAAAAGAAGAAATAGAAGAATTTATTAAAAATCTTTTAATAGCACCATTTAAATATCCTGAATGGAAAACAATTCCTCAAGAATCATCTTTTGAATTTAGTCTTCAAAAATTAACTCCTCTTCAAAGAGAAATTCTGGAAGCAATGGAAAGAAAAACAACAAAATTTGGTTATTTATGCTCTTTATTAGGTATTTATATAGCAACTAAAGATTTGTTTGACTCAGGTAAAAATAATCTAATTTTAAAAATAGTTGATGGTATTTTTGGTTCAATGGGTGGTGAGATTTTTAATGATTTTTCAGTTGAACCCAAGATCAAAAAGGGAAAAGTCAAATTTGAGGGGGAAGTCAAGGTTGAAGAAAAAGAATTTATGTCTGAATTTAAAAATTATTTTTTAAAAAGTTATTATTCAAAAAGAATCAATCTAAATTATTATGATTTTTTTAGATTTAAATTCTTAAGACCGAGGTTTGTTTTAACTACAGAAGAATTAGCTACAATTTTTCATCATCCTCTAAAACAAAAAAGGGGGGAGTTTTCTGTTAAAATTAAAAAAACAAAACCACCATTTGAAATACCAACTATTTAAATGGAGGATATTCTATATTTGGGAAACATAATTTATAAAGAAAGAAAGATTTTATTTGGAATTAAAAGAATTGATCGAAGAAGACATGTTTATATTATTGGTAAAACAGGAATAGGTAAAACAACTTTACTTTTAAATATGATGATTCAAGATATAAAAAATGGTGAAGGTTTAGCTTTTTTTGACCCTCACGGTGATGCTGTCAACAAACTTCTTTATTATATTCCTAAAGAAAGAATTGAAGATGTAATCTATTTAAATCCAGCTGATTTAGATCATCCTTTTGCTTTTAATCCTTTAGAAAATGTTGATTTTTATCAAAGACATTTAATTACTTCATCACTTTTATCTGTTTTTAAGAAAATATGGGTCGATGCTTGGTCAGCTCGAATGGAATATATATTAACTAATGCTATTTTAGCTCTTTTAGAATATCCAGGAACAACTTTATTAGATATCAACAAACTTTTATCGGATGATTCTTTTCGAAAAAAAGTCATTAATCACTTAAAAGATCCAGTAGTTAAAGCTTTTTTTGAAAAAGAGTTCGAAAAATATCATCAACAATTTAGGGTTGAGGCAATAGCTCCAATTCAAAATAAAGTTGGACAATTTATTACTAATCCTTTAATAAGAAACATAGTTGGTCAGACAAAAAGTAGTTTTGATTTAAGAGAAATAATGGATAGGAAAAAAATTCTTTTAGTTAATCTTTCAGTTGGTTCAATAGGAGAAGAAAATTCAAGGCTTTTAGGTGGTTTTTTAATTAGTAAACTCTATTTATCCGCTATGAGTCGAGTTGATATTCCTGAAGAAGAAAGAGTTGATTTCTATTTATATGTTGATGAGTTTCAAAATTTTGCCAATGAAAGTTTTGCTAATATTCTATCTGAAGCCAGAAAATATCGTTTAAATTTAATTTTAGCTCACCAATATTTAGATCAAATAGATGAATATCTTAAAAAAGCAGTTTTTGGAAATGTGGGGACTTATATTGTTTTTAGAGTTGGTTCTCAAGATGCTGAAGTTTTTTTTGAAGAATTAGAAGTAGAACCTGAGTTTTTAATTAATACTCCATCCTATTATGCTTATGTTAAAATGACAGTTGATGGAAAACCTCAACCAACTATTTTAGCTCAAACTTTTCCTCTGCCTCCCTTACCTCAAGTAAATTACCTTATGGAAATAATAACTTTAAATCATTTAAAGTACACTCAAAAAAGAGAAATTATTGAGGCAAGAATTAAAAATATTTTTTCAAATAGATCGGGAAGTGGTTATGTATTTTGCAGAATTTGTGGAAATAAATTTTTTTCAGATGATTTAGAAATTTGTGATAATTGCCAAATGAAGTCTGTTTCAAAAATTAGTTTAAAAGAAAGTATTGAAAAAAATTTAACAATCAAATTAAAAGAAGATAAAAAAGAAAGTAAGGTCGATTTAGATGAGATTTTAAAAAAATTAGAAAATGAGAGTCAGTGATTTAGATAAAGGAGATGTTATTAAATTAGAAAATAAGATTTTTGAAGTTATTGAAATTAAACATTTGCATTTAGGAAGAGGATCAGCTAATTTAACCCTAACTTTAAAAAATTTACAAACAGGGCAAAGAATTGAAAAAGTTTTTAAACCTGATGAAAAAGTTGATTATCTTGACATTGAAAGAAGAAAAATAGTTTTTGAAAAAGATGATCAAAATTTTTATTATTTTAAAAATAAAGAGAGTTTGTCCAAACTTGATAAAAAGCTTTTTATTTATTTAAAGAATTATCTTAAAAATGGTTTAGAAGTTGTTGGCTATTTTGATGAAAATGATAATTTAATAACTGTAGAACTTCCTAAAATAATTGAATTAAAGGTTATTGAAACTCCTCCTGATTTTAAAGGCGGAACCGTTCAAAGCAATTATAAAACAGCTCTTTTAGAAACAGGTTTAGAAATAAAAGTGCCATTTTTTATCAAAGAAGGAGATATTATTAGAATTAATACTGAAACAGGAGAATATGTAGAAAGAGTTCAAAAATGACAAATCTTGAAGAAATTAAAAACAAAATTGATATTCTCGATGTGGTTTCTAAATATGTCAAATTGAAAAAAGTTGGTAAATATTATTGTGGTCTTTGTCCATTTCATAAAGAAACAAAACCTTCTTTTTATGTTTCTCCAGAAATGCAAATTTTTAAATGTTTTGGCTGTGGTGAAGGAGGAAATGTAATTTCTTTTTTAATGAAAATAGAAAACTTATCTTTCAAAGACGTTTTAGAAAAATTAAAAGAAGAATATGGTTTAGAAATTAAAGAAAAGAAACCAAAAAGTTTTATTAAAAAATTAATAGAAATAAACTATGCATCTTTAAAATTTTTTCGCCAAAAATTAAAAGAATTTAAAGAAGCTGAAAATTATTTAATTAAAAGAGGTCTAAAAAAAGAAACGATTGAATACTTTGAATTGGGTTATTCTCCTGGAGGAACAAGTTTAAGAGATTATCTTTATTCTTTAGGTTATGATTTGGATTTAATTCAAAAAGCTGGATTAGTAGATTCTAAAAATTTTGATAGATTTCAAGAAAGAATTATTTTTCCTTTAAGAAATGAAAGGGGTGATTTGGTTGGTTTTACAGGAAGAATTTTTCCTGAAAGACAAAAAGCACCAAAATATTTAAATACCCCCGAAACAGAAATTTTCAAAAAATCACAATTTATTTATGGACTTTTTTATAGTAAAGATTATATTGAAAAAGAAAAAAAAGTTATAGTTGTTGAGGGGCAAATGGATTTTATTTTAAGTTTTCAAAATAATCTAAAAAATATAATTGCTCTTTCTGGTTCAGCTCTTACCGAAGAACAAATTAGAAAATTAAAAAAATACGCCGAAAAAATTGTTTTTGCTTTTGACAATGATGAAGCGGGTTTAAGGGCTAGTTTAAGAACAAATCCTTTAGCTCTTAAAGCTGGTTTTCAAACATTAAAATTAATTTATCCAGAAAAGGATCTCGGAGAATTTTTTGAAAAAAAAAGAAGTTTAGAAGAAATTAAGGAAGAAAATTTTCTTGATTGGCTTTTAAATTATTTAGAAGAAAATTACTTAGAAAACAAAAAATATTTTTTGGATACCTTTCTTCCTCAAATTAAAAATATAAATGCTGTAGAAAAAGACAAATATTTAGAAATTCTTTCAGATAAGTTAAAAATTGATAAAAAATTTTTAATAGAAGAGTTAGAAAAAACTCAAGATGTTGTTTTTTTACCTCGTTTAGAAGAATTAGTTGTTTTTAAAAATTTAAAAGAATTGTTATCTTTTAAATTAGTTTCTCTTGTTTATTCTTTTGAAATAGATTTTTCTAAAGAAGAAATCTTAAAAATTTTAGATGAAAAAAATAAAACTGTTTTTGATAACCTTTTAAAAAATACTTTAACCGAGGAAGAAAAAAATCTTTTAGAGATGATGAAAGAATTTTTAATCAATACCCAAATAAATCCAGAAAAGGAATTTCAAAAAACAATTAAAGAACTTAAAAAAATTTATTTTAAAGAAGAGATTAAAAAATTGGGTGAGATTTTAAAAAATGTAGAGTTTTCCGAATATGATAAAATATTAAATGAGATAAATAAATTGACCAAAGAATTAAAAAACATTGAAAAAAATGCCTAAAAAAAAGAAAAATTATCCAAAAAATAATAAATTGAATAAAAAAATTGAAAGTAAAATTAATCTTTTAATAAAAAGGGGAAAAGAAAAAGGTTTTATCACTGAAGATGAAATTTTAGATCTTTTCCCAAATATTGAAGAGGATATTGATATTTTAGAAAAAATTTATGAAAGATTAGAAACTGCTGGCATTGAAATTCAAAGTTCTTTAAGATGGGATGCAAATGATGAAGAAATAAAAAAACATTTGGCTTCAATTGAAAATAAAGAAATTATTGATGCTACTCAAAAATATTTAATAGAAATAGGAAAATATCCCCTTTTAA
>PSMS01000034.1:0-2369 GCA_040290225.1 Patescibacteria group bacterium
CAATTAAACAAACCGGGGCTTTAGGTTGTTCTTTGTTAGCAGATAGTAGCGGTAAAATTATTTGTACACCATCTTCCTTAAAATACAAAGAAAATATTCAAGATTTAAATTTTGATGTTAATAAGTTTCTTTCTTTGGAACCAAAAACATTCGAATTTAAAAAATCATTAGATTTTAATTTACCGGGAAAACATGTAGGATTTATAGCAGAAGAAGTTTCTCAAGTTTTTCCCGATTTAGTAAGATATAATAAAAATAACGAACCTGAAGGAATTAAGTATGAAAATTTGCCTGTTTATTTATTTAAGTTAATAAAAGATTTACTACAAAATTTTGAATCAAAAGTTAAAAATGTATTAAGAAATTATGGTATTGATTTAGATAATCTTTTTGTCAGAGAAATTAATATTGAAAAAGTTAATATCAACCAAGCTAATATAAAAGTTTTATGCCTTGAAGGAAGTGATGGAGAAAAGATTTGTATTAATAAAGATCAATTAAAAGAAATTTTGATGAAAACAAACTCGGCAATTACTACTGGTAATATAACTGGAAATCAAAATTCTAATTCTTCTACAGATACAAATACTACAACTCCAGACACAAATAATCAAGAAAATTCCATAAATGAAGAAATGAATACTACAACTCAAACAACTGAAAATCAATCTACCCAGAATTATAATCAGGAAAATTCTATAAATGATGGAACGTCAAATTAAAAATGAGAGTATTATTTTTGTTGTTACTATTTTCTTTTCTAACAATTAATGCTTTTGCTTTAAATTGTGGTGGAATTGATAATTTTTATAAATATGCTTATGGAGATTATATTGGTTGGATAAATTTTGGTTGCGATAATTGCAAAATTCAAGTTTGTGATGATAAATTAATTGGTTATGCTTGGAGTGAAAATTATGGATGGATAAATTTAAATCCGAACAATGGTGGAATTATTAATGATGGGAATGGTAATTTATCAGGATTTGCTTGGGGAGAAAATTTAGGATGGATCAATTTTTCAGGAGTAAAAATAGATCCAAATACAGGTGAATTTTCTGGTCAGGCAATTATCGTTAATGGATTGGGTAAGATAAATTTTGATTGTTCTAATTGTAAAGTAAAAACAACTTGGAGAAAACAAATTCTTCAACAACCTCCTCTTTATTCAGGATATGATCGGTCGAAATTAGAATTATACGAAATAAATATTGACGAATTATCACAAAAACTGATAAATGCTTTAAGTAGTTTAGAAAAAACATTTAATTTAAACTTATCACAAAAAGGTTTTAATCAGGAAAAATTATTTGAAACTAAAAAAGAATTAAAAAAAACATTTGAAAAAAATTACAATTTGCTAGAAATCCAAAAAGAAGAACAAATTTTTCAATCAACATCAACAGAAAATAAAATTTTTATTCCTAAAACAGGTTTAATTTTAATTATTTTTTTAATTACTACCTTGTTCGTTATTATTATTTTATGATAAAATAAAAGATAAAAAGGGGCGGAATTAATTAAATATAAAAATAACTATGTTTTTTAGATTTTTAAGAAGGGAAAGGCCTCCCCAAAAGTCAAGAAAAGAAGAAAGACCTCCTGAAGAAATAAAAGAAGAAAGACCTCCTGAAGAAAGACCTCCTGAAGAAATTTTAAAACCAGGTGCTGAGGTAAAAGTGATTAGAAGTAGTGGCATAATAGAAGGAGGTTGGAGAATTGTTGAAGTGATGGGAGAAACAGTAGTGGTTTCTAAAAAAGAAGGGAGTGAAGAATTAGTAAAGGAAGTTCCAGTAATTGTGCTTGTAGCAATGAATGCGCCAGAAACTACTCGATTTGGTTATCCAGTAGAAAAATGGTTAGAGGTATGGCAAAGATGGGGTGGAGGTGAACTTACAGAAGATGCAAAAAAACTAATCGAGGGAAAAACATATTTAACAGTAAAAGATGCAAGAAAAATATTTTCTAAAGTACCTTCTGAAATTGAAGAAAGATGGAAAGCTTTTGAGAATCAAAAACGTGGAAAAGCAGTAAAGTATGATGAAATGATTCAAGAGTTCATACAAAAATATAACATCAATGTTTCTGAAGAAAGATCTAAGGCTGAAATACTCAAAGCTATTTTTGGTAAAGAAATTCCGTTAATACTTCTTAATGAAGAAGAAAGAGATAAACTTATTAGAAGAATTACAGGTGCGTGAATTGCTTTTCTCGTAGAAAACGAAATTTAGTTAGTGATAGGTTTTTATATTTATTTATACCGCTTATTTGTGATTTGATAAATTGTTAACTACTTCTAGAAATCGTTAACTACTTCTAGAAAATAATAAAAAATTTAATTACTACCTTGTTCGTTATTATTATTTTAT
>PSMS01000008.1:0-20702 GCA_040290225.1 Patescibacteria group bacterium
AGTTCCCCATTGCCCCCCAACCCCACAAAGTGGGGCCCCTAGCCCCCACCTCCCTACCTCCCCCACACTCCTATTTCCGATTCAGTCCCAACCATTCCCCGATCTCTTGAATTAGCCAATGACGTTCTATGGTTGACAGAGGACTAGAAGTGAATTTCTCTCCTTCTACTTCTATGGTGACTCCTCTGGGGGCTGAACCTTGGTTGACTTGCTCTTGGTATATTTTGTCAATTAATGCTGTCTGACGCCGTTGTCGCTTGTAGCAAAAACCAAATATCTTCCAACGGATTTCAAAATTTTGGCGATCGAAGTAAAGATCAGTATGTCCAAAAGTAGGTAACAGAGTTCCTTGAACCACCGCAATCAGCATCGCCACAGAGAAAAGCCAAAAAAACCATACCTGAGAACTGCCCCCCCTTGTCAAGAAATTAATCAATTGTGGCAGTTGCCAGAGAAAAGGAATCATGATTCCCACCAGGTAGAATAACTTAAAAGCTTTACTGCCGCGTCTTGGTATTTTAATCTCCAATTCACTGGCAGACTTGTTGAGTTGAATTTGACTACCTGTAGGCTTGCGGCTAGTTATCGGTGGGGTTAGGGCATTTTTGTTCTTGAGTGCTGCAAGTGCTTCTCTAGCTGTACTTAGTCTTTCTAAAACATTTGGTTCAGTGAGTTTACCAATCCAATTTACAAAACCCAAGTCAACGCTAACTCTATCAATAAACTGAATGCGTGCATCCCGATGAGGTAAATCGGCAGGAGACATCCCTGTCAGCAAATGTATTAAAGTTGCACCCAAAGCATACAAATCCGAAGCAGGAACAGCCCTACCAGCAAACTGTTCAATTGGGACGTAGCCATAGGTTCCCACAACAGTAAAAGTAGCACCTTCCAGCACCGCTTGATCCTGTACCGCACCGAAGTCAACCAAATAAACCCGCTTGTCTTCACCCCAAATCAAATTACTAGGTTTGATATCGCGATGTAGCACAGGTGGGTTGAGTTCGTGTAGATAAACCAGAATACTGAGAACTTCAACAGCAATTTTTTCTACCTGTGATTCTGAAAAGCGTTGACCTTTGTCTATTAATTTCTGTAGGGATGTTCCAGGAATATAACTCTGCACAAGCCCAAACCAGGGGAATTTAGAGCCAGATTGATGTTCCAAAACAAAGTAATCTCGGTACTTGGGGATACGAGGATGATTGAGATTTTTTAAAACTTGAGCCTCGCGTTCAAACAGTTTGTGTTCATCCCACTGCATTTGTGGGCTGAGAATTAGCAACTTGACGACGACTCGTTCTTGAGGCTGTTTAGCCAAATCTTGGGCTAACCAAGTTTGACGGCTAGCATCTTGACCTAATTTTTCCTGGAGTTGATAACGATTACAAAGTATTTCTCCTGCTTCTAACATCCCCAAATTCCCCATAAAAATTGTTAGTGGTTGTACAGACGTGCCATGGCACGTCTGTACAGTAGTTAGTAGTTAGTAGTTGATGATAGATGTTTGTAAAAAAGTACTAGTTCACTATCTAAAAATCGATTCACTACTAACCACTATCCATTAACTACTAACCAATCCCTAACCAATGCCTGATTTCTGCTGCCATCCAGCGACACTCGTCTTTACTTAAAGGTGGCTTCAATTTTCCAAAGGAATACTCGGATACACCCACAGCTAAGGTTACTTCTGGTACTTTATGACTACCATAACCACCAGTTTCACCGCTAAATACTTTGTCAATTTCTGAAACTTTTCCTCGTTGTCTACGCAAACAAATACCTAGTAATTTCAATTCAATTTCAAACTGGTAATGATCAAAGTAAATATTTGTTTCCACGAAATTAGGCAGTAGAAACCAACCTGCCAACAGAAGACTAGCTATTAGCCATATCCATCCTTCCATGCTACCCAACCCAAAACCGCCACTGAAAAACCGCTGCTAAAATTAGCAAAACCGCTCGGTAAAGCTACATAATCATCAACTCCATCAAAAGCTAAAGCCCAACCAATTTTTCCATTTGTCCATCCAGAAGTTGTACTAAATCCAAAAGTGTTAAAATTATATAATATTCCATTGTTTCCATAACCTGAAAAATCTTTAGTTGTGGTAGCACCTGGACCATCATCAAATGGTAAATATAAAACTAAACCAGATTGGGGATTAGGAATATTTAAATCATTACCAACTTCATATAAAATAGGTTCTATTCCACCATCTTGCCACATAAGATAAGAAAAACTTTGTGAATTTAGTTTTGCTGTCAATTTAAATCTATCTCCTCTTTTTAAATAGGCATAAAAATTATTTTCATTATTAAGAGGATCAATAGGCAAAGTGTTTAAAGTTACACCAACTTGAACTTGAGTAAAATCTATTGGAAGCCAACCTTGACCATTAATTTTTGTTAAATTTTCTTGACTAACACATCTATAAGAAAAAGGAGGAGAAACAGGAGGTAATTTAGAAAGCCAATTTGAACAATTTGGATTATTATCAGGCAAAGAAATATAAATTACATTATCATCTCCTAAATAAGCATTCGGATTATTAACTAATAAGTTATTAATTGCAATAAAAATAGTCCTTAAATCGTTTATTCTTTTTCCATCCTGAGCTCTTTTTATGTTTTCTGGAGCATTAAAAACGAAAAATAATATTCCAGATAAAAAAGAAATAAGAAAAAGAGTAATAAGAATTTCAATCACTGTAAAACTTTTTTTATTTAAAAATACCATGAATCATTCCAAATAAAAAGATAATTGATATTAATATAACAAAAATTGGAGGTATTTTAAAGTAAGTTTTCTCTTTTAATTTCAAATAAATTAAATTAATTATTAAAAGATTAAAACCCAAAAAGATTTCGCTA
This sequence comes from Patescibacteria group bacterium, assembly GCA_040290225.1. Taxonomy (GTDB): domain Bacteria; phylum Patescibacteriota; class Minisyncoccia; order UBA6257; family HR35; genus PSMS01. Next base: position 2,875 of record PSMS01000008.1, read on the forward strand.
ATTAAACTTATTATTTTGACTAAAGATGATTGAGGAAGAAAAATTAACGAAAAAATTGAAAAAAATAAAATTAAATTAGCAAAAAGAGGTTTAATTTTGTAATCATAAATCAAGCCTCTTTTTAAATAAAAAGATAAATCAACAAGCATAATGTTAAAAGTAATTAAAATCAAAATTAAAAGATAAATAAATGAAGGTAAAAATGGTCTTAAAGAATCAATTGAGGCTTCAGAAACGTTTTTACCTAAAAACCCTACAGTAGTCAATGAATAAAACAAGTAAATTAAAGAAACTAAAATTAAAGAAAGAAAATTAACTTTTTTAAATTTTTCTTTATTATTTCCTAAAAGATCTAAAACTAAAGGAACAGCTGAGGTTCCTGAAAAAGCAAAAAGCAAAACTCCGTAAGATAAAAAGAAATTTTTAAAATTTTTAATTACATCTAAATTTTGAAATTTAAAATGAAATGAAAGCCAAATAGAGATTAGAATAAAAAAAATAATAATTAGAGATCCTAAAACAGCTTCAAATTTAGCAAAAATTTTTATATTTCGAGAAATAAAATAAAAATTAAAAAGAACAAAAAAAAGTTTAATCAAAAATCCATAATTAGGAAAAATTGTTGTCCAAAAATTTTCTAAAGCCAAAATGTAAATCCAGAAAACACCAATCATTCCAAAATAATCAAAAATCCAAACAATGTGTTTAGCTAAAGGGTGTAAATAAATACCTGCTAAACCTGGTAAATTATGTTTTTCTTTTGTTTGAAATAAAATTTCAGCAAAAATTAAATGAATAAAATAAAAACAAATCAACCAAAAAATTAACCAAAAGAAAAACCATAAACCACTTTCTTTTAAAGTAAATGGTAAAACAAAAACACCTAAACCGATAATTGTACTTAAAAAAATAAATATTGATTCTAACTCAACAAACTTTTTCATTTATTATTTTTATTCTTTTCTAATCAATTTTTCAAGGTGGTACCATAAAGTTAAAATAATTATTGTAATTAAAGTAACCAAAAATGCTTGAAAATATAAACCTAAACCAACAGCTCCTCCAATAGCAGCTGTTACCCATAAGGCTGCAGCTGTTGTTAAACCATAAATTTTATCTTTTTGTAAAAAAATAACTCCTGCTCCTAAAAAACCTATTCCAACTACTAAATTAGCTAAAACTCGAGAAACCGATGTTGGATCATTGGTTAAAAAAAATAAAGAGCTTGAGGTAAATAAACAAGCACCTAAGGAAACTAAAGCAAATGTTCTTAATCCAGCCTGTTTTTTAAAAAAACTTCTTTCAACTCCAATAATTCCTCCTAAAATTGAAGCTAATAAAAATTTATAAATAATTTCTAAATAAGAAGTCGAAAATTCAATCATTCTTTTTCAATCTCATTTTCTACTAAATTAATTAATTTTTCAACCAAAATTTTAGGATCTCTTTCCCAAACAATTTTTCCTGGTCCTCTTTTAGCTTTTTCAACTATTTCCATAAAATATTCTTCAGTTCCTCCAGAACCAACTAAAACTCCCATAGGCTTTTCTTCTTCAAAAGCAATTGTAAATTCATTTAGGGTTCCTATTCTTCCACAAATAAAAATAACTCCATCACCCATTTTTGTCAAAAGCAGATTTCTTCCTGAATACCCTTCACCTGTATAAAAAATAGCATGGTGATAGTCAATTGGCAATTTATAAACTTTAGTATGCTCTTTATAACTTCGAGCTGGAGAAAGACCAATAACAATCCCTCCATTTTCATAAGCTCCTTTAGCTGCCCAAAGGGGTGTTCCTGTTGTTGCTCCTGTTAAAACAATTACTTTATGTAAGGCAAGTTCTTTTCCAATTTCATAAGCTAATTTATGAATTTCAGGATGACAAGGAGTTGTTACTGCAGCTCCAGAAATAACAATTTTAATTTTTGAAAACAAGGCTTCTTTCATTTTTGATAATAACTGTAATCTAAAACTAATTTATCTTCTCTTACCTTTTTCTTTCTTCTTAAAATTTCAATCCTTTCTTTTTTGCTCATATTATGATTTAAACCAGGTTTTCTTCTCAAAATCTTACCTCTTTTAGTTATTTTGAATCTTTTTAAAAAAGCTTTTCTCATTTTTGGCGAGCAATTGTTATTAATAAAAAATTGGAAAATTTTTTTAAAGGATTGACAATTTTATAAGCAACTGGAATTAAATTTAAAAAATCATTTAATTTTTTTTCGGCTAAATCGATGAACAATTTTTCTCTTGATCTCATTATTAATCTTATTTGAACTTGATGACCTTCATTTAAAAATTCTTCTATCATTTTTGCCTTTCTTTCCAAATCATGTTTAGCTTCATTAAAACCTATTCTTATTTCTTTTGTTTCTTTAGGTTTTCTTTTAGTCTCTTTTTCTTTCTTTTTTAACTGATAAAGCCATTCACTATAATTTCCTAATTTTACCACCGGAGGGTTTTGATGAGCATTAACTAAAATTAAATCCAGTCCTTGATCTTCAGCAATTTTTTTAGATTCATCAAAACTTAAAATCCCTATCTGTTTTCCATCCAAACCAATAAGTCTTACTTTACTTGGATTCAATTTGATAAGCTGAGGATCAATCAATTTTTAAAAAAAATAAAAAACGCAACTTGTCTAATTATTATACCATAAATTATGCTAAAATAATTAATGTATGGTTTACATTTTAGGAATTGAATCAACTTGTGATGAAAGTGGTATTTGTCTTTTAGAAGGCAAAGAAAAAAAAGTAAGAATTTTGGCTAATGAATTAAGAAGTCAAATAAAAGTTCATTCTCCTTATGGAGGTATTGTTCCGATTTTAGCTGCTCGAGAACATAAAAAAAATTTACCTCTCCTTTTAGAAAATATAAAAAATTTTTTTGATTTAAAAATAATTGATTATTTAGCTTTTTCAATAGGACCAGGACTTTTACCTGCTTTAGTTGAAGGAAAAAATTTTGTTCAAAAATTAGCAAAAGATTTAAATAAAAAAATAATTCCTGTCAATCACTTAGAAGCTCATTTTTTTTCAACTTTTATTAAAAATAAAATTGGTGTTTGGCAAAAAATAAAAAATATTGAATTTCCTTCTTTGGTTTTAGTTGTTTCTGGTGGCCATACCAATCTTTATTTTTTTAAAAACCCTTTTGAAAAGAAAAAACTCGGTTCAACTTTAGATGATGCTGCTGGTGAAAGTTTAGATAAAGCAGCCCGAGCCTTAGGTTTAGGCTATCCTGGAGGACCCTTAATTGAAAAACTTGCTCAAAAAGGACAAAGCATTTATTATTTACCTAAGCCACTTTTAGAAAGAGGTTATAATTTTAGCTTTTCTGGCTTAAAAACTGCCTTTATTGATTTAATTAAAGAATTAAAAGAAACAAAAGGAGAGCTAAGTGAAGAAGATAAAAGAAACTTAGCAGCTTCTTTTCAAAAAACTTTATTTGAGACTTTAATTTATAAACTAAAAAAAGCTGTTAATGAATTTAAACCAAAAAGCCTAATTGTCACCGGCGGAGTAATTGCTAATAAAACTTTAAGAAAAATGATAAAATTTGTTTTTCCAAAATATAAAATTTATTTTCCTGATATTTCTCTTTCAACAGACAACGGAGTAAATATTGCTATCTCAGCTTATTTTCTTTTAGAAAAAGAAGAAAAAATTTTAGATTATAATAATATAGAAGTTTTTGCTCGCGAAAAGTAATTTTTTTATTTTCTAAAAATGAAATTAAAGAAAGGTGATATTTATTTACAAAAATTTTTAAGATTGAATCCAAAAAATATATTTGTTTATGGTGTTTTTAAAAATAATGAGGGCTATCTTGTTTTAAAAAATAATGAATATTTAGAATTTCCTGGAGGCTTGAGAAAAAAGAATGAAGATTTATTTAGAGCCATTAGATTAAGATGTTTAGAAAATGGTTTGATAATTGATTCAATAAAAGATTTAATAAAATATGAAATTTTTAATAATGATCTTTATGCTTTTTTTGAAATTAAAATAAACAATTTAAAAAATAAAAATTTCTTCTTTTCTGATTTAAAAGAAAATAATCTTGGCAAGTCAATAAAAATATTTTTAAAAAGAGAGTTTTAAGGCACAGTTTCGACAATAAGGTGTTGTTGGATCAATAGCTAATCTTTTTTCTTCTATAGGTTGGCCACAATTTTCACAAAAACCATAAGTATTTTCTTCAATTTTTTTTAAAGCCTTATCAATTTCTTCCAATCTTGTTTTTAAAGCTTCTTGTTGAAGATGAATATCTTCTTTCAATTCGTACTGATTAGCAATATCACTTACTTCATAAACTGGTTCTATTTCTTGTTTTTCTTTTTCAACAAAACTCGTTAAAAGAATTTCTATTTCTTCTTTTTCTTTTAATAATTTTTGTTTTAATTCTTGAAAGTCTATCATTTTAAGAAAAAACTAATTCTTTCTAAAAATTCTTCGGATGTTCCGTAAATCAAATAATTATTAAAGACTGTCCATAAAAATTTAGCATTATTATCAAAATAAATAACTCTGTAAGGGATATTATTGACTTCTTTAGTAATAAAATAATTTCTCAAAGGTTTTCCTTGATTATAATCTAAAAAGAAGTTTTTAACATCTTTAATCATTCCTGTTTTTTCCCAATTTTCATTAATTTTTTTAACCTTAACTGGGTCGTTGGTTTCAAAAATTAAATTAAGGTGTTTTCGAGTATAAGAATAATAAATGTAAATATTATATCTTTGAGTTAAAGAGTTTACAAAATCATCTTTATCTTTTTCTTTAAGTGATGGATTTAAGAAATAATTAAAAACAGTAATCATAGGAATTTTATTTTTATTTACTTCTAAATTAATTGAAAAAATTTCTCCTTTTGTTTCTTGTTTTTTAAAAAATTCTTTTAACCTAGCTGTTATTTCCTCAAAGGTGTAATTATTTAGGTCAATTGTTTGTAAAGAAAAAATAGGAAGAGTTTCTATTGTTCCTCCTGTTTCTTTAGGAACTTGTTTAAATAATTCTTCAGCTTTAGGTTCGGAAACAATAGGTTGATTTATTGAAGGTACAGTTTCTTCTATTTTGGGCAAAATTGGAGTTGGCTCTTTTAATTTTTCAGTAGTTGTTTGAGTGGTTGTTTGAATTTCAGTAGATGTTGGTAAAATTGAAGTTGAAGTTGTTTCTTCTAAATTTTGAGTAGTCGTTTGAATTTCAGTAGATGTTGGTGATAATTCAGGTAAATTAACTTCTTGTTTTATTTCGGGTAATTTTACTTTCTGTTCTTTTTTCTTTTCTAATAAACCTAAAATTGGTTGATAGGGTTTTAAAAAATAAACAAAAGAAATCAAAACTAAAAGACCAAAAGTTATTAAAAAAATTTTTATGTATTTTCCATAAATAGGTAATTTTTTAATTTCGTAAGGAGTCTCTGTTTCTTCTTTTAATAATTCTAATCTTTTTTTAAGAGGAGTAGTTTGGCTTGGAAGAATTGTTTCTTTTTGTTCTGGAGCGATTTCTAATGATTTGAGAGAAATTAGTTCTTCAGATTGTTCTTTTTGAGTTGGTTCCTTAAGTGTTGATATCTTTTGTTCAAGTTCAATTTCACCTTTGCCTTCTTTAACAGAGGGTTCAGTTTCTTTTTCTTGATAACTAGCAGAAGGAATTTTTATTTCTTCTCTTTCTATTGTTTGCTCTTGAGATAAAGAAATAGGTTGAATTGGTTGTTCTTGATCGCCTAATAACTCTTCAGGGCTTAAAAAAGTAAATTTTATTTCTTTTTCCTCGTTATTTTCCATTTTTTACATCCTTTAATGATACATAAATTTTACCATCAGCTGATATATTTTTTATCATTACCAAAAGTTCATCACCTATTTTTATTTCATTTTCAATATTTTCAATTTTTTTATTAGCAATTTCAGAAATATGAAGAAGAGCTGTTCGATTGGGTGCTAATTCTAAAATAGCTCCAAATGGTACAATTTTAATTACTTTTCCTTTAACCAATTCTCCTTCATCAAAAGCATCAGCTATGCTTTTTATCCAATTTTTGGCTAAATTTATATTAGCACTATTTTCACCAATAATATAAACTAAACCATCTGGTTGGATATCTATTTTAACATTAGTTGAAGTAATGATTTCATTAATTGTTCTTCCTCCAGTTCCAATTATCAAACCAATTTTTAATGGGTCAACTTTAATAACTTCGATCTTGGGAGCATAAGGACTAAGTGATTTTCTTGGTTCAAGAATAATTCCTTTCATAAATTCTAATAAATATTCTCTTGCCTTTTTAGCTTTTAACAATGTTTCTTCTATTTGTTTTAAATTTAAACCTTCAATTTTAACATCTAATTGAATGGCTGTCACACCATTTTCAGTTCCAGCAATTTTAAAATCCATAGCACCAAAAAAATCTTCTGGTCCCTGAATATCAGTTAAAAGTTTATAATTTTCATCATCTTGATAAACCATTCCAATACTTATTCCAGCTACATGCTTTTTAAAAGGAACACCAGCAGACATCAAAGCCATTGATGAAGCACAAACAGATCCCATTGAGGTTGAACCGTTGGAAGATAAAACCTCAGAAACAACTCTAATCGTATAAGGAAATTCTTCTTGGGAAGGAATCAAATTTCTTAGAGCTTTTTCTGCTAATTCACCATGACCTATTTCTCTTCTTGATATTGACTTTTTAGAACCAATTTCTCCTGTGCTAAAAGGTGGAAAATTGTAATGATGAATAAATCTTTTTATTCCTTCAAATTCGACTTCTCTTAGCCATAATTCTTCTCCTGGACTAGCTAAAGTTACTGTTGACAAAATATGGGTTAAACCTCTCATAAATAAAGCTGAACCATGTAATCGAGGCAAAACATCAACCTTGCCATAAAGTTTTCGAATATCATCTAATTTTCTTCCATCAGGTCTTATTTCTTCTTTTAATATTTTTTCTTGAAAAATTTTTTTATAAGTTCGATTTAAAGCATTAATAACATATGGTTTTAATTCACCAAAATAAGTTTCATTATTAACTAATTCATAAACAGAAAGCCAGGGACGATCACCTTCTTGTTGGCTAAACAATTTCTTTTCTAAATCAATTTCGTTTTTATTTAAAAATTCAAAAAGAAGCTCTTCTCCTTTTTTAAACAATTCTTCTTCAATTTTAATTTCTTCGCTTCCTATTTGAGGAATATTTTTTATAAATTTAACAATTTCTTCAATTTCTTTTTGGGCTAAATCAATTGCTTGTAAAATTCTTTTTTCTTCAACTTCTTTTCCTTCTAATTCAATCATATTTATTTTTTGCAAAGTACCACTAACAATCATTTTCATTTTCCAATTTTCAACTTCTTTGTTTATAAAAAATCTTTCTCCATCATCACAAATATAAACCGCTCCAACAGGTCCTATCCACGGAAGACCTAATAAATGAAGAGAAAACGAAGTGTTTAATAAAGAAATTGTTCCGGGATCAATAGTTGCATCATAAGAAAGCAAATTGTGAACAATATGAATTTGTTTTCTAAAAATAAAAGGAAAAAGAGGTCTAATTGCTCTGTCAATCATTCTCGCATTTAAAACAGAAGAAACTGATGGCCTACCTTCTCTTCTAACAAACCTACTTCCATAAATTTTTCCTACAGCGTAAAATTTTTCTTCATAATCAATAGTTAAAGGTAAAAAATCCAATTCGGGTATTTCTGGACCCAAATTAACAGTTGTTAAAATTACCGTATCATTAAATTTAACTAATGAAGAAACTAAAGATCTTTCAGCCCAATTGTTTAATTCAAACTCAATCTGATAATCAAAATTTTTACTTTTATAAACAAAATTTTTTATCATCCTTTTTAGTTAATCAATATTATATCTTTCAATTCATTTAAATCATAATAATAATCAGCTGATTCTTTCAATTTAACAGAAGTTGTTTGTGAAAAACCAGCTATTTCTACTTGTTTTCCATTATTTTGCAAGTATTCTACTAAGGGCAAAAAATCTCCATCACCTGTTACTAAAATAATTACATCAACTAAAGCAGAAAATCTAATTACATCAATAGCTATTCCAACATCCCAATCAGCTTTTTTTGTTCCATCAGGATAACTTTGAAGTTCTTTAATTCTTAATTGAATTCCTTGAAAAGTTAAAGCCTCAAAAAAATCTATTTCTTTAGGAGTTAGATCTGATTTAATAACATAAGCGAAAACTTTAATTAGTTTTCTTTCTCCAGTAAGAATTAAAACAAGTTTTTTAAAATCAACTTTTTTATCATAAAGATTCTTAGCTGAATGATAAATATTCTGGGTATCAATAAAAATACTTACTCTTTGATCTTCAAAACTAAATGGGTTCATAATCCTAATTCTTCAGTTATTTTTTTATATCTTTCATAAGAAACCTTTCGAAGATAGCGAAGTAGTTTTTTTCGATGAGCCAATTTTAAAATTAATCCTCTTTTAGATGATTTGTCTTTTTTGTGTTTTTTTAAATGTTCTATTAAATTTAAAATTTCTTCTGTTAACAAAGCAATTTGAACTTCAGGACTTCCAGTATTTTTTTCATTCTTTCCATAATTTAATATTATTTTTCTTATTTTTTCTTTACTTATTGGCATTTGTTATAATTATTATAACACAAAAGATGGATTTAAAAAAATTAGAAGAGATTTTACCAAGATTTGAAGATTATTTAAATCTTGAAAAAGGAAAAAATAAAGGAACAATAAAAAATTACATTTCAAAAATAAGAATCTTTTTAAATTGGTTAAAGAAAAATAAGTTTAAAAAAATTAATGAAGAAACAATTTTTCTTTTTCGTTCTTGGTTAAATAAAAACAATATTTCATTAAAAACCCAATCTTATTATTTAATAGCCTTAAGAAATTTTTTTAAATTTTTAAAAAAGAAAAAAATAGAAATTTTATCACCAGAAAATATTGAACTGCCAAAAATTCCAGAAAGAGAAATAACAATTTTGAATGATGAAGAATTAGAAAGACTTTTAAGGGCGCCTCAAGGAGAAGATTTAAAGTCATTAAGAGATAAAGCAATCTTAGAAACATTATTTAGCACCGGAATGAGAATATCTGAGCTTTGCAATTTAAACAGAGATATAGATTTAGACAAAAGAGAAATTGTAATAAAAGGAAAAGGAAATAGAATTAGGGTTGTTTTTTTGTCTAAAATAGCAATTTATTGGCTTAAAAAATATTTAGAAAAAAGAACAGATAAAAATCCTGCCTTGTTTATTAATTTAAAAAGAGATGAAAGTTTTTCAAGATTAACTCCACGCGGTATTCAAAAAATAATTAAATACTATGCTAAAAAAGCAGGAATAACTAAAAAAATTTCTCCTCATACCTTAAGACATCAATTTGCAACTGATCTTTTATTGGCTGGAGCTGATTTAAGGGCTATTCAAATGCTTTTAGGACATAAAAATTTGCAAACAACTCAAATTTATACTCATTTAACAAATAAGGAATTAAAAGAAATCCATAAGGCTTTTCATGGAAGAAGAAGGAGATATATTTAGAAAATTTTTTATAATTGTCTTAATGAAAATTTATAATTCTTTAACCAGAAAAAAAGAAAATTTTAAACCTTTGAAAAATAACTTGGTGAGAATGTATGTTTGTGGACCAACTGTTTATGATTGGAGCCACTTAGGACACGGAACATCTTATGTCAGATTTGATTTTATTCGAAGAACATTAGAATTTTTGGGTTATAAAGTCAAATTTATTATGAATATTACTGATATTCATGACGATATTTTGAAAAGAGCTAGAGAATTAAATATTAATCCTCTAAAACTAGCAAGAAAATATGAAAAAGAATTTATTAAAGATATGAAAATGGTTAAATTTAAAATGCCTTATAAATTTACCAGAGTAACTGAACACTTAAAAGAAATAATTAATTTAATAAAAATTTTAATTAAAAAAGGTTATGCTTATGAAACAAGTGATGGTGTTTATTTTGATGTTAGTAAATTTAAGGATTACGGAAAATTAAGTGGTAGAAAAATAGAAAAAGCAATTACAGGAACAAGGGTTAAAACTGATAAATATGAAAAAGAAGAGGTTGTTGATTTTGCTTTATGGAAAAAAGAAAATGATGAGTGGTTGTTTAATTCTCCTTGGGGTAAAGGAAGACCTGGATGGCATATTGAATGTTCAGCAATGTCAATAAAATATTTGGGAATACCTTTTGATATTCATGGTGGTGGTGATGATTTAAAATTTCCTCATCATGAAAATGAAATTGCTCAATCTGAATCTGCTTATAATAAAAAATTTGTTAATTTCTTTTTACATTCAGGACTTTTGTATATTAATGGACAAAAAATGTCAAAATCTTTAGGAAATTTTATTGTCTTAAGAGACTTTTTAAAAAATTATTCACCAAGGTTTTTCAGATTTTTTGTTCTTTCTCATCATTATCGAAGTATCATTGATTTTAACCAAAATAATTTAGAAAATTTAAAAAATAGTTTTTTTAGTTTAAATGAGAAAATTTCTAAATTGCAGCAAATAAAAAATTTAAAAGGTGAAAAAGAAATAGATATCAAAAAATATGAAAAGAAAATTTTAGATGCTTTGAAAGATGATTTTAATTCTCCTTTAGTTTTAAGTTATGTTTTTGAGATTCTTAAAGAAAGCGAGGAACTTTTAATGAAAAATGAATTAAAAGAAAAAACAAGAAAAGAGGTTTTAAAATTTTTAAAAAATTTAGATAAAATCTTTGTTTTTTTCTTTCCTTGGGAAAAATTAACAGAAAAAGAGAAAAAATTAATTAAATTAAGAGAAAAATTAAGAAAAGAAAAGAAATTTGAAAAATCTGATAAAATAAGAGAAGAATTAAAAAAGATTGGTATATATTTAATGGATACAAATTTAAAAACGGTCGTAATTAATTTAAATTAAAAACTATTATGCTTAAAGAAAGATATCCTCGGGAACGGGAACCTCGTCCAGGGGAACCTCATCCAGAAGATCCCCAAAAAGCAGCTCTCTTATTGGAAGTTTGGTTAAAAAACATACTAAGAGGTGTAGAAAAATATGGAGTAGGAATTTTAAATTCCTCGCTTGGGAAACTCCAACAAGAATCGTGGAAAATTCTTAAAAAACATGGAGACCAACTAACAAAAAATGAAATTTTAGATAAATATTTTACAACTGGCAAAATTCCCGAAGGAGAAGCTCAAAAATTAGCAGAAGAATTAAAAAAAATAGCAGAAGAATTAAAAGATCTTTCAAAAAAACTTGAATCTGGTAGGTTTAAAGAATAATTAAATTTAAATTTTTAACAGCTAGTGGTTTCGCCACATTGAGGACAGGTATAACAAGAACCTGTTTTAATAGTTAAAGCACCACAATTTTTACAGGGTCCTCCGGAAATTTCTGAAATTCTTTGATTTTGCATTTCTTCTGATTTATTTTTTTCAAAAAGTTTTGGGTGATCTTTTAATATTAATTTTTCTTTTTCTTCAAAAGCTTCTAAGCCTAAATCAAAAAGATCCTCGGGAGGTAAAAATCTATAAGCTAAATATTTAAAAATGTAATCAATAATAGAATTTGCCATTTTTATTTTTTCATTATTAGTAAAGCCCATTGGTTCAAATCTCATATGAATAAATTTGTTAGCTAATTCTTTTAAAGGAACACCATACTGAAGAGCTATTGAAACAGCAATGGCAAAAGCATCTAATAAACCAGCTAAAGTACTTCCCTGCTTTGACATTCGAATAAATATTTCTCCTAAACTACCATCTTCAAAAAAGCTATAAGTTAGATAACCCTCATGACCAGCAATTGAAAATTTATGAGTTTCTGACTGTCTAATATCAGGTAATCTTTTTCGAGATATTTGTTTTTCTTTCTTTTGAGCACCATATAAAGCTTGAGTTGCTTTTGAGCCATCTCTGTAGATTGCAAAACATTTTATTCCTAATTTCCAAGCAGTAATGTAGGCATTATAAATATCTTCAATTGTTGCTGAGTTAGGCATATTAAATGTTTTTGAAATAGCTCCAGAAATAAAAGGTTGGACAGCAGCAACCATTTTTACATGACCCATCCAATGAATAGATCTTTTTCCTCCGGAAGGATTGATGGCGCAATCAAAAACTGGTAAGTGCTCTTCTTTTAGATGGGGTGCTGATTCAATATTTTGCGTTTCTTCTAAATGTTTTAAAATATCATCTATTTGTTCTTTACTATAACCAAGTTTTTTCAAAGCTAAAGACACAGTTCGATTAACAATTTTCATCCAACCACCACCAACCAATTGTTTCATTTTCACTAAAGCAAAATCAGGTTCAATACCAGTAGTATCGCAATCAAGAAAGAATGAAATAGTTCCAGTTGGAGCAATTACTGTTGCTTGGGCATTGCGAAAGCCATATTCTTTCCCTAATTCAATAACTTCCTGCCAAACTTTTTTTGCTTCTTCTAAAATTTCTTTATTTTCTTTTGTCTTTTCAATATTTTGTAAAGCGTCATTGTGCATTTTTATTGCTTCTAACATCGGTTCTTTATTTTTTTCATATTCTGGAAATGGTCCAAGTTTTTTGGAAATTTCAACTGAAAGTCTATAAGCTTCTCCTGTCATTAAGGCTGTAATTGAAGCAGCTAAATTACGTGCCTCATCAGAATCATAAGGAAGACCTAAAGCCATAATCAAAGATCCTAAATTGGTATAACCTAAACCAATTGTTCGATATTTTTTAGTTTCTTCAGCAATTTTTGGATGGGGATAATCTGCTTTAGAAATCATAATATCTTGAGCTAAAAATATTGTTCGAACAACATGTTTAAAGGCTTGAATATCAAAATCTCCATCTTCTTTTAAAAATTTCATCAAATTTATTGAAGCTAAATTACAAGAGGTCCAATTAAGAAAATTATATTCAGCGCAAGGATTAGTAGCTACAATTTCACCAGAATTTTTACAAGTATGCCAACGATTAATAATATCATGAAATTGAACTCCAGGATCACCACATTCCCAAGCAGCTTTAGCAATCTCCCACAAAATATCCCTAGCTTTATAAACGTTAGCTACTTTACCGGTTGTTCGATAATAAGTTTTCCACTCTTTATCTTTTAAAACTGCTTCCATAAAAGCATCTGTAACCCTAACTGAATTGTTAGCATTTTGAAAGAAAATATTTTGCCATAATGGATTATTTAAATCAGTCATCTCATAACCAGCTTCCATTAAAGCTCTAACTTTATTTTCTTCTTCAGCTTTAACTCGAATAAAATCCATAATCTCAGGATGATCAACATTCAAAATTACCATTTTAGCTGCTCTTCGTGTTGCTCCTCCACTTTTTATACTTCCAGCAACAGCATCAGCTGCTTTCATAAAAGAAATTACTCCCGATGATGATCCTCCAGCTGAAAGTGGTTCTCCTTTTGCTCTTAATTTTGATAAATTAACACCAGAACCAGAACCTCCTTTAAAAATCATTCCTTCAATTTTAATCCAATCCAAAATTGATTCCATAGAATCTTCAACATCTAAAATAAAACAAGCTGATCCTTGTTGAGTTCTACCTTCTATTCCAAAATTAAACAAAACTGGTGAATTAAAAACCCCATATTGATGTAAAATAATATAAGTTAGCTCTTTTTCAAAAATTTCCGCTTCGTTTTCATAAAAATATCCTTGCTCTAAACCCCAATTTTTGAATGTTTTAACTACCCGATCAATTAGTTCTTTTAAAGAAGTCTCTTGTTTTCCTTTGTTTACTTTGAAATATTTTGAAGCAATAATATTTATTGCATTTTGACTATAAAAATCGGGAAATTCAACATTTTCCATTTTAAAATTTGAACCTGGAATTTCAGCTGTAGTTTTTATCCAATTGACTTCATCGTAAGGATGTTTATTTGGTTTTGTAAAAAAATAATTAATGAATTGATTTTGACTTTTTAAAAAAGTTTTTTTACCATTTTTTATTTTTGGTGACATTTTTAAAAAAAATTAAATTAATGACCTTAATGGTGATTTTATTATTAACAAAGTTTTTTAAAAATCAAAACTACCTGTTTTCTAAACTTGAGGTAGCCAATAATTGAGATTTAGTTTTTTCCAATTTTTCAAGTGTTTTTGTACTAAGATTTTTCTCATCTATCAATTTAATTAACTTTTTTAAGTTTTCCACATCTTTATTTTTATCTAAAATATCTAAAACAAAAATTATTTGATTTTCATCTTTAAGTTTTACTTCTTTATCTAATGCCAATTTAATTTTTTCATAAGCTTTTTCTTTCATATCAATTTGAAACAAAATTTCACTTTCTAATAAATAATAAATAGGGTAATTTTCAACATATTTTTCTCCTTCCTCAAGAATTTTTAGGGCTTTTTCTTTAGTTAAAATTTTCCAAGATAACATATCTTCAACGTAACGTAATCTTAATTGATAATTACGGGGATAAAAACTTAATTTTTCTTTATAAATATTTTCTAATTCTTTTAGGGTTTTCTGTTTTTGCTCAAAATCTCCAATCTGATCAAAAATTCTAAGACGATTATTAAGCACTTCTGTATATTTGTAAATAATTCTAATATCATAAAAATCACGGCTGTAAGCTTTTTCAACTACTTTAAAAATATCAATATAAGCTTGAATTGGAATTTGTTCTTTAGATGCCCTTGCTTTCAAATTATCATAAGATATAATTGCTTCTTCAGTTAAAAATGGACCAGCAATTTCTGAAAGCCTTAAAAATTCTTGACTCATTTGAGAAACATCTTGTGTTCTTAAATTGGTTATTATTTTATAAACGATATAATAATGTTGTATATGGATTATGATAAAAATGAAAGAAATACCACCAAATAAAATTAAATAGGGTCTTATAAATTTTTCTTTTTCAACAAAATTTATTTTTTCAGCAACTAAAGAAAGACCAAAGAAAAACAATAAATAACTTGCTTGCATATCAAATAATGTAATTTGTTGTCCTAAATAAGAAAAAACAAAACCAAACAAAGACGCTTTTTGATAAACATTAAATTCTTTATTTTTAAAAACATAATAAAGAAAGAAAATAAAAATTGAAAGCCAGGTTATTAAACCAAAAATTCCTGAAGTAACTAAAAGTTGGATAAATTTATTATGGGGTCTGTCAAAAATAGCCGCTTCGTAATTATAGATTGTTGGATCAAAAAACTTAAAAAATATTATTGGTTCTGTTTCTTGACCCCAACCAAAAATCGGTCTATTTTTAAAACCATCAAAAAATATTTTCCAGGCATAAATTCTTGGCAAAAAACTCTCAGGTTGTTTAAAAGTCTCATTTAATCTATTAATTCCTGGAATTTTTTGAGATAAAGGAGAAATAACTAAACCTGTAAAAATTAATAAAAACAGAAAAAATGCTCCTAAAATTTTAATTTTATTTTTTAGCTCTCTGTTTGAAAAAAGAAAATAATAAAAAACAAAAACAAAAGAACCAATTAATAAACCTAATAAAGAACCTCTTGTCTCAGAAGATAAAAGACCTAAAATTGCTAAAAATATTGAAAATAAAATTATTACTTTATTTATTAAATCTTTTTCTCCAAAAAGAAAATATAAAGACAAGAAAATATAAATTAAATTAAAAAATCCAATATAAGTTGCATTACCTAAAGTTGATGATGGTCTTTGTTCTCCTAACTCAATGAATTGGCTAATCTGAATAATGTTAATTATTAAAGAAACAACTAAAAACGAATAGAAAATTATTTTTTTGTTTTTGGGATTTAATGAAAACAAAGTAAACAAAATAAAAAAATATAATAGATAAAAAAATAAACTCCAAGTCCCTTCCATTCTTTCAGCATTACCCCAAAACGATCGATAAGGATTAAGGCTTATTATTGTAGAAACTATTTGGGAAACAAAAAATAAAAGAATTGAAATTAAAAGTAAATTTTTTTTAGGAAAATTTTCAGGATTAAGTAAATAAGGAATAAAAACCAAAGGTAGAGCAAGAGAAACTAAAATCCTAAAAAATAAAGCTTTAGTAGTAATATAAGGAAATAAAACAGAACCATCAACAATTAAAAGACTAATAGGAACTAAAATTAATAAATATTTTAAATATTCTTCAATTGATTTTAAATTCAACATTATATTATCAAAAAAAATTTGAGCGGCGGACGGGATTTGAACCCGCGACTTCCTCCTTGGAAGGGAGGCGTTCTACCACTGAACTACCGCCGCTAATTTAAAAATAATTTTACCAAAATTTTTCCTAAAAATAAAAAGCCCCCGGAAATTTTCCGGGGGCTTTTGAGTGCAAAAAAACAACAAGTTCTTATCGAGGCATATATTCTTGAGCTGTTCTTGTATTCAAAGCTCTATCAACTTCAAATTCGGTTGTAACTAGAGTAACTGTATCACCGCTTTTGACTCCCCACTTCATTGATCTTAACTCAAGCCAGTATACATCTTTTTCCCATCCACCACTAGGAGCAGCAAGATGAGCTGTAAGATTAAATGTTCCTGTATCTCCTCTTCTTACTACATAGTAATTACCGTCAGCAGTTCTATCAATACTTTCGTTGTAAACAACAGTAGCAGTAGCAGTAGTAGTAGTACCAGCTCTAGCTACAACAACAGTAAATGCACTTGATGTAGGAATATAAACATCACCTCGATCAGCAGTGACTTGAACAGTAGATGTACCTGTTAATGTTGATGTTGCGGTGGCAACAGGTGTAAATGAACTGCTAACTACATTCCATTGAGCTGCTGCTACTCTAAAAAGATACATTCTTTTTCCAGAAACAGAACCAGAGAAGATAACAACTCCACCATCGCTTCTTTCACCAGAAACACCTGAAACAGTTGCAGAGATAGTAGCAGGGGTAGTAGTAGCTAAGTTAGAAGGAAGGTCGACATCGGCAACAACAGAAAGTTTAACAGTTGCATCTTTATTAACTGTTAGTAATGGTGTAGCAAAGTCAACTGAGGAGAAAACCCAATCATCAGTACCTCCAACACGATCTCCTGAGGCTACAACATTACCATTAGCATCAACCAATCTTACTGCCCTAACTGTTCCATTGTTTAGACTAACTGTTGTTGTTACTCTATTAAGCTTGATGGTGTCATTATCAGCTCTTACATTGAAAGTAAGTAATTTAAGAATATCATTTACTTGATTATTTGAATCGGCAGCATAGTTTTGAGACCTTGGAGTATTTGGTAATTGTTCAGCATAAACTGTAAGACCTGCTCCAACTGGTGTTGCTTTAGCAACAGTAAAGGATCTAGAAACATTACCAGAAACAGATGGCGTGTGTTGAACTCCTAAACCATCAACAGCTCTTAGATCATTGCTTCTAACAGAAACAGTTAGTGATCCGGTATCTCGAGAATCAACAATATTATTAACATTTGCTCTAATAACTAATGTTTTTTCTCCTTTTTCGGGAACTCTAACATTCAACCCAGAAAAATTGTATTCATATTCATTAGAGGCTATTCTTGAATAAGCATCAGCGGGAACTGAAGCAACTTTTTCTGAACCATCATACAAATCAAATGAAGAGAATAATCTTGTTGGATTAACATTGCTTGTTAAAACAAATCTTAATCTTTGAACATCGGCATAACCTCCAGTATTAACAACTCTTACTCCTAAAACATCAGCTGATTGCCCTTCTTTAATTTGAACTCCTCCTGATGGTTGAGCTGCTAATCTTACACTAAGAACTGCTTCAGTAGCGGTAGCTTGTGTTGTAGTAGATTGTGTTGTAGTTGATGGTAAAACTCCAGCTTGTTGCAAAGCAGCTAAAACTGCAGCA
>PSMS01000035.1:0-2185 GCA_040290225.1 Patescibacteria group bacterium
AATTCTTAATTACTTACCAACTACTTTGATCTTCGTTATGTAAGTTTTTAATTTCAGGTTGAAAAGAAAGATTGATTTTAATTTCTATTGGAAAAACTTCTTTAATTTTACCATTTTTGATTAAAACTTTAACAATTTGACCCCTCATTGTTTCTTGAGAAAATCTTTGATCAAAAATAAAATTACCCAGACTATAAAAAATCCAACTCTGCTTATATCTTTCATTTTTTTGAACAACATGAGGATGATGGCCAACAACTAAATCAGCACCGCTATCAATAGCCATTTTAGCGAAATTCACCTGAAATTGATTCGGTTCTTTTTGGTACTCATTGCCACTATGTAAAGAAACAATTAAAATATCCGATTTTTCTTTAGCAGATTTTATATCTTCTTTTATTCTTTCAAAATCGTTTTCATTTATCCAAGCAAGACCGGGATTTTCACCACTGGCTCGCCAAGATTTTGATCCTAAATTAGTATAAGCTAAAAAACCAATTTTTGTTCCTTTTACTTCATTAGCGTTTCCATTTATCTCATGTTTAATTTCTATGATAAGGGGCGAGAAGGCTTCTTTTTCATTGAAACCAGCACCGACATAATTAATTCCTGCTTCTTTTAATCTCAAAAGAGTATCTTTCAGGGCTTCTCTTCCATAATCAAGAGCATGATTATTAGCCAAAGATAAAACATTAAAACCTGCATAGGTTAAACCTTCAATCACTTTTGGATCGGCCCGAAAAGAATAAATACTGCCAACCTTAGTTCCTTTATCGGAAATTGGTCCTTCTAAATTGCCAAAAACAATATCTGCTTTTTTAAAATCTTCAGCGATTTTCAAAAATGGCCAACGCCAATCATTATATTTTTTTATTTGAGATTTTACTCCCCGATCAAGCATAATATCACCAACTAAAATTAGAGTAATTGTTTTATCTTCAAAAAATTTTTTGTTTTCAGTTTTAGGAATTTTATTTGAAATAGGGTTAATTTCAATTGACTTTTCCTTCATTAAAAAAGAAAACCCAAAAAATGAAATCACTCCAAAAGAAACAAACATAAAAACAAAAAATATTTTCTAAAAAATCTTTTCCATTTTATTTAATCTTTTTATTTAATCTTTCCACAAAATTTTAAATTTAAAAAAATTTTAATAAAACAAAGGGATTAAAAACAATTGAATGGTTTAAAAGACAAACTTCAACATTACTCTATTCAAATTTATAGATGAAATCAAACGAAGCTGAGAAAGATATTAAAAATTTAAACGGACAGACCTCATTTTGGTTGATTTTTCAAATGTAAAAAATTTTTTTCAAGAAGTTTTATTGATGAATTTTTAAATTTTCTGAGAGAAGAAAAAAGAGTTAAAATTACTAATTTATCGACTCAGTTAAAAAAATTTTTAAAAATAGTGAAAAAGATAAAAGGTAAATTTTCTGCTATCAACATAAACAAGGGAAAATAGGATATAACGGTTTTAGACAAGATGCGTTTATTCCAGGTAGAACGATTAAATGTGAAGCTAAACCTAAAAATATAAATACAGAAGAATTTAAACTGGGACAAAGAAAAACCAAACCAGCAAAGTTAAATGGAGGTGGAAATTTTACCGATTATACACCTACAAGATTAATGAAAGATAAAAAAGAGAAGGATTTAAATATGTTAGTAAGCGGTTTTATCGATGGAAAGTTAATTTATATAATCGAATTTCCTTTTAATTGCAAAGATTTTGTAAAAAATTTAGAAAAACAAATAAAAAAGTGGAAGAATAAACTAAAAGGTAGTGAGGGTATAAGAGGACAATTTTTAAGAAGTGCCACGTTTAATTATAAACATTATATAAACTGTCCTAAGTTAAAAATTGTTTTTCTCTTACCAAAAAATGAATTGTTGAAATACAAACCTTATATAGCGAATGGGTTGTATTAATTTCTTAATAAAAATGGCGAAATGAACAAAAATTCTTGATATCAAAAGTTTATTGAATTTAATTTTCCCCCTTTAAAAAGGTGATATAATAATCTTAGAACCAAAAACTAGAAAGGAGGTTTAGGATGGTTTGGAGTTATGTTCAAAAAAGGGGTCCGTGGAGGATCTGGGAACGCGAGTGTGGTTGTAGGTTAGATGAAAATAGTATCACTCACACTATTTTCTATTATATCTGCTTACAACATTACAG
>PSMS01000036.1:0-2124 GCA_040290225.1 Patescibacteria group bacterium
AAAATAATAAAAAATTTAATTACTACCTTGTTCGTTATTGTTATTTTATGATAAAATAAAAGATAAAGAATAATTTTTAAAATATGCCATTTGAAAAACCAAGATTTGAAAGTCCAATAGAAAGAAAAGTTATGCGAGAGGAAGAAAAAAAGGAAGAAGAAAAAAAATTCAAAGAACTACTGGAGTTTATTAAACAAATTGCTGAAAGATTAAGAAAAGAAAGAGTTCCTGTAAACGATGATTGCCGAATTGATATGGAGACTTACAATACTGTTTATGATCAAGAGATAATAGAAAAAGACAGAAAATATGTGGAAGAGTTTAAAAAGAAATGGTTTCCAGGTCTTTCAGAAAAAGAAATTAGAGAAAAGAAATTAAAAACAATAGGAGAAAAATTAGAAATACTTAAAACTACAATTTTTTCTAAATTTCTGGGAGAAGAATTTATTGTTGTCAGAACTTCAGTCTATGATGATATCGAAAATAAAATTGATAATATCATCTTGGAAAAAAAGACAGGAAATATAGTTTGTGCTTTAGATGAAGTAGGAGAAGCTTTCGGTGAAAGATACGAAGAGAAAAAAATAAAGGTTTTAGAGAGAAATAAAAAAGGAGGTGGTTGTTTAAAATATGGCTTGAGAGTAGAAAAAAATAAAGAAAACCAACCAAAATTAATTTTGGGAAAGATAGACAGTATTCCTATATTTTATCTGGTCTTACCGGAAAAGTACATTAAAGATGTCATAAAAGAATTTATTCCTTCTTTTGATAAAAAATCTGACTATGAAGAAAATTTATTTAAATATTTCGTTAGTTTGCTTTTGGGCCAAATCAGATACTTTAAATTAGAAAGAGATTTAGATCCTACACTTAAAGAGCGACTTAATCGTTTTGAAGAAGTCCTTAATAAAATTTTAAATTTTTTGCTAAAATTATAATTAATGAAAAAGGATTATTTAATTTTATTTTTAGCTATATTTGTTTTATTAGGGGTTTTCATTATTTTGGCAATAAACTTTTATCCCTCCCAAACAAAAAAAGAAGCTTTGAATATTGAAAACCCCCAAATTCAAAAAATACCTGAGCCAGGAGATGTTGTTGATGAAAAAATAGCTGTACCATCTACAAAAGTTGAAACAGGAAAAACAAATTTTAGAAAATTTTATTTGAATTTAAATAATGAATCACTTGACAAAACCTATATTATTGCCCAAAAAGATGAAATTTTAAATATAGAATTTAATGCTAGTGATAAAGATTATGATCTTTCAGTTCCTCAATATTTTTTAATGATTTCTGTTCCTAAAGGAAAATCAAAAATAATTGAATTTCAAGCAACAAGAGAAGGTAATTTTAAAATAATTTGTGATAATTGTAAAAATAAAGAAATTGGGTATTTAATGATTAAAAAATGAAAAAATTTGTAATTTACGGATTTTTGTCTTCTTTGGTAATACTTTTAATAATTTTTTCTTTTTTTGAAATAAAACAAACCCAAGCCCAATCTCTTTGTCAACCTGCTGGACCATACTTAATTTGGGATCCAGGAGTTTCTTGGGTTTCAAATACTTTAGTTATGACCTCTTCAACTCCTAATGTTTTAACAAGACCTGGTATGGGCTTATTTGTTAGTGGTTCTGGTTCTCTTGGCCAATTAGCTTTTTGGACAGGTTCTAACACTATATCGGGAGATAGTAATCTTTATTGGGATAATGTTAATAAAAGATTGGGTATTGGAACGACGACGCCAGCATATAGATTAGATGTTGCTGGTGATGCAAGAGTTACAGGAACATTATATGCAGGAGCAATTTCTGGTTCTTTCACAGGCACAATTAATGCTGCTAATGTTTCTTCAGGTCAATTTGGAGCAAATACTGGTGGAGGTAATTATTCTTTTCCAGGCAATGTTGGTATTGGAACAACAAGTCCTACAGCAAAATTACATATTCTAACAACTGATACAACTACAGTTCCATTTAAAATTGAAGCCTTAGTTACACTTACACGAGATACATTTAATTGGAAATCTGATGGTCCTATAGCAGGAAGAACTTCAATGGGTGGTGATCACACTTGTGCTCTTTTATCTAATGGAACAGTAAAATGCTGGGGTAATAATGC
>PSMS01000009.1:0-19369 GCA_040290225.1 Patescibacteria group bacterium
TGAAAAATGTGGAACATCTCAACAAAATAAAATTTTTGATGCTTGCCGAGGTTTGAAACCTGGAGAAAGTTGGAGTTTTGTTTTCAAAGAAGTTGGTGAATGGTCCTATCACGATCATCTAAACCCATCAAAAACAGGAAAAATAATTGTTAGATGAAAAACCTCCCAGTACTAAAATTGTTTTATTTTAGATAAAAATTCCATAATTTTTTGGGTTTTATTAAGATACCACTTTTTTGAGCTTCTATTTCGCTTATTTCTTTTGGTTTATTTTTGAATTTAGAATTAATGATTATTATTGGTAAAAACCCCCACTGATGTTTACCGCTTTTTACATCAGTTAGATGATCGCCAGTAATTACAAAAATTGTTTCTTTGAATTTTAAATAAATTTTTTCAAACCATTTGTCAAAAAACTCAAAAAATTTTAATTTTTTTTCAAAATTTTTATCATGACTTGCCTCATCAGCTTCTTTTAAATGAATATAAATTAAGTCATATTTATTAAAATTGTTTTCAATTCCGTTTTTATAAAATTCGTATCTTTTTTCTATATTTTCAATTTCTGGTAAAGTTAAACAATTAAAACCAACTAATTTACATCCACCTTTGACAACGCCATTTTCAGCAATTACTAAACCATTTTTGATATTTTTATCTTTAAAAAAATTTTTTAATTTAGGCAAATTTTTTCCTGTCTCTCTTGTAAGCAAAAAATTAGCTGGTAATAAGCCTCTTTTTATTCTTTCTTTATTAATTTCGTGATTTTTTAAAAAATTATAAATTTGGATTAAAAAAGACCAAACAAGTCTTGCTGTTTTTTTTGATAAATAATTTTTATCTAAAGCTCTTATTTTTTTAACTTTTCTATTTTTTTCATAAGGATCAGAATCACTAATTTTGTCAGATAATTTACCCTTAAAAATTAAAACACCTCTATGACCATAAGTTCGATAAAAATGAAAATTAATATCAAAATTTTGTTGATTAATATCTTTTTCTAAAATTTCAAAACCAAAAGTGTTTCTTCCAGCTCTTCTATCAATAACAATTAAATTATTATCAACACTTCCAAAATCAACTCTTAAAGCAATTTCATTTTTCTTTAATTTAATATCAGCACCATAAGCTTCCAACGGTCCTCTTTTTAATTTTTCAGGTTTTATTTTGTAACCTAAAATTCCTAAATTAGCCAATCCAGTAACACTTCGATTTCCTTGTTTTGGCCAAAAAGGTTTTTCAAGAGGAAGAAAATTAGCTAAAAATATATTGTTTAAGATTGAATTTAAAAATGGTTTTTTTGAAAGTCTTAATGGTGTTTTCAAAGATGGTGGATCTGAAAAACCGTCTATAAGAAAAAAAATAATCCTTGCCATTTTTTTAATTTTTATGCTATAATTTATGTTATAATTTATTATAAATTAAAAATTTTCTTATTTTTATATTGATTAAAAAATGAAAGTAAAACCATCAATTAAAAAAAGGTGCGCCAAATGTAAAATTGTTAAAAGGGGGGTTTATCGCTATGTAATATGCGAAAACCCCAAACATAAACAAAGACAAGGATAATGGTTAGGATTGTTGGATTAGAATTACCAGGAAACAAAAGATTGGTTTTTGCTTTACCAAGAATTTATGGAATTGGTTTTTCTTTGGCTAAAAAAATATGCCAAGAAACAGGTGTAGATCCAATGAAAAAAGTAGAAGAATTAACTCCTGATGAATTAAATAAAATTGAAAAATATATTGAAAATAATTTTAAAGTTGAAGGTGATTTAAGAAGAGAAGTTCAGGCTAATATTAAAAGATTAATTGAAATTCAATGTTATCGAGGGATTAGGCATGTTAAAAAACTTCCTGTTAGAGGACAAAGAACTAGAACTAATGCTCGTACAAGAAAAGGTCCAAGAAAAACAGTAGCTACCGGTGCTCGTCGAAAGGCCGGTGGTGGTAAGAGATAATGGGTAAAACAAGAACTGTTAAAGTTGGAGCTGAGTTAGAAGAAAAAAAAGAAGAATCTCAAGTTCTTTCTAAGGGAACAAAAAAGAAAAAGGAAAAGAAAATTTATATTCCCTCAGCAAGAATTTATATTAATGCTAATTTTAATAATACAATTATTACTTTAACTGATGATAAGGGAAATACAATTTTGTGGTCATCAGCAGGACACGCAGGCTTGAAAAATACAAAAGAAGGAACACCTTTTGGTGGTACAAAAGCAATGGAAGTTTTATTAGAAAAAATGAAAAATTTAAAAATTGATGAAATTAAAGTTTTTGTTAAAGGAGTTGGTCCTGGTCGAGAACCAGCTTTGAGAGTATTATTTAGTAAAGATTACAATATTACTTATATTGCTGACATTACTCCTGTTCCTTTTGGTGGTCCTAAAAGACCCCGACCTCGAAGAGTTTAAAAAATGAAATTGGGAGCAAAATGTAAATATTGTCGAAGATTTGGTCAGAAAGTAGGGTTTAATGAAAGATGCTTATCTCATAAATGTGCTTTATCTCGTAGAAGAACTAGACCAGGAATGCACGGAAAAAAACTTAGAAAGTTATCATTGTATGGAAGACAACTTTTAGAAAAGCAAAGATTAAAAATTAGTTATTTAATAAATGAAAAGCAAATGAAAAGATATGTTGAAATGGCTAAGAAAATGAATAAACCTGCTCCAGAAGCTTTAATTGAAATTTTAGAAAGACGTTTAGATAATGTTGTTTGGAGAGCTGGTTATGTACCAAATAAGACTACAGCTCGTCAACTTGTTTCTCATGGTCATTTTTTAGTTAATGGTCGAAGAGTAAAAACACCATCTTATTTAGTTGAACCAGGAGATATTATCGAAATTAGACCCCAAAGCAGAGATATTCAACCATTTAAAGATTTATCAGAAAGAACGAAAAATTTTATTGTTCCATCATGGTTAAAAGTTGATCCTAATACTTTTAAAACCGAGGTTTTAAAATTACCTCAATATAACGAAATTCCCCATAATTTTAATTTAGGTTTAGTTATTGATTTTTACAGTCGGTAATAATTAATTTAAAATTTAAAAATGATAATTAATGATCTTATTTTACCCGATAAACCAAAACTAATTTTATCAGAAAAGAATAAAGCTATTTTTGAAATAAAACCTCTTTATCCTGGTTATGGTGTAACTTTAGGTAATGCTTTGCGAAGAGTTTTGTTATCTTCACTTTTGGGAGCTGCTATTGTCAAAGTAAGAATTGAAAATGTTCTTCATGAATTTTCTACAATCCCTGGTGTTTATGAAGATGTTTTAGATATTTTATTAAATTTAAAGAAAGTAAGATTAAAAATGCAAATAGAAGAACCAGTAGAACTTACTTTAGAGGCCCAAGGAAAAAAAGAAATTAAAGCTAAAGATATTAATACTCCAGCTGGTGTTGAGATTGTCAATCCTGATCATCATATAGCTACCTTAACAGATGATAATGCTTCTTTAAAAATGGTTTTGGTTGCTGAAAAAGGAAGAGGTTATGTTTTAAGTGAAGAATTGACAAAAGAAAAATTAATAGCGGGAGAAATAGTTCTTGATGCTAATTTTTCTCCAGTAATTAATGTTAGTTATGAAGTAGAAAATATTAGATATTTAGAAAGAACAGATTATAATTTACTCCGTTTAGTTATTGAAACTGATGGAACAAAAACACCACAAGAAGCACTAGAAGAAGCTTTAGATATTTTAATTAAACAATTTCAAAGTCTTTATTTAACCAAATGAGAAAATTAAAAAGAGTAAAAAAATTTAGTTTAAAGAAAGACCAAAGAAAAGCTTTATTTAAAATTTTAGCTTATCATTTAATTATGAATGGAAAAATAAAAACAACAACTCCTAAAGCAAAATATTTAAAGCAAATTATGGAAAAGTTAATATCTAAAGCGAAAAAAGGTGATTTGGCTAGTTTGAGATATTTGATAAAAAAATTACCTAAGAAATCAGCTTATAAACTTTTTTACGAGATAGCTCCTAAATACCAAGATCGGACTGGTGGTTATTTAAGAGTTATTAAATTACCATTTCGAAGAATTAAAGATAATGCGGAATTAGCAATAATCGAATTTGTTTAAAATGTTAGTAATTAGATTTCAAAAAGTTGGTAAGAAAAATCAAAAGATTTTAAGATTGGTTTTACAGGATAAAAGATGGAAATTAAATGGAAAAGTTATTAAAGTTTTAGGCTGGTGGAATCCCTACACTAAAGATGGTAATTTTGATAAAGAATTAATAAATTTTTATCTTCAAAACGGTGCTCAACTTTCAGAAACAGCTAAATCAATTTTGAAAAAACAAAAAATTTTATGATAGAACGACCCAAAATTTATAAATTCAAAGGGTTAAAAACTTTAATTTGCAGGAATGATAATTCTTTTTCAACTTCTTGTCTTGTTTTAGTTAAAACAGGAACCGATTGGGAAAGAAAAAGAATAAATGGAATTGCTCATTTTTTAGAGCATTTATATTTTAAGGGAACAAAAAATTTTCCTAGTTTTAGGATCCTTTCTGAAAATATTGAGAAAATGGGAGGAACTTTTAATGCTTTTACTTTTTATGAGTATACGGGTTTTTATATTAAAGTTTTACCTGATTATGCAAAAGACGCTCTTTTTATTTTAAGCGATATTATTTTAAATCCTTTATTTCCTGAAGAAGAAATAGAAAAAGAAAGAAAAGTGGTATTAGAAGAAATTAATATGAATCAAGACGATCCTAAAAGACTAATATTCGATTTAGGTATTAATTTAATTTATGGAGATCAACCTGCAGGTTGGCCTGTTTTAGGAACTAAAGAATCTATTTTGAATATTTCTAGAAAAGATATTTTAAATTTTATGAAAAAAAATTATTCAAGAAAAAACACTTTAATTGTTGTTTCTGGAAAAATAAAAAATGAAAAAGAAATTTTAGAAAGTATCAAAAAATATTTTGCTAATTATGAAAATAGAAAATTAAGTAAAAAAATAAAATTTAAAAAACCTAAAAATTTCTATCAAGAAAAAATTTATAATAAAAAAGTAGAACAAGTATATATCTTTATTGGTTTTCCATCAAAAGGTTTTGTAGATTTAAAAGACAAAGTTTGGGATTTTTCTTTATTTTCTGATGCCCTAGGAGGAAGGGCTAGTTCAAGACTTTTTATAAAACTTAGAGAAGAACTTGGAGCTTGTTATTACGTTTTTTCATCTTTTAATGATTTTACTAATAGAAGCTTTTTACAAATTCGATCAGGTTTAAATTATCAGCTAATAAAAGAATATATTGAAGAGATTGTTAATGAATTAGTTAAAATAAAAAAAGAAGGATTTAATAAAGAAGAATTAGAAATTTCTAAAAATCAATTTAAAAGCTCTCTGTCCTTTAATTTAGAAGATAGTTATAGTTTAGGTTTATTTTATGGGCTTCAATATCTTTTTAAAAATAAAATTGAAACACCTTTAGAAATTTATAAAAAAATTGATTCGGTAAAAGAAGATAATTTAAAAAAAATAGCTAATGAAATTTTTAGATTTAACAATACAAAATTTGTAATAATTGCTCCTGAGGGTTTTAAAGCAAGTTTTTCAAAAATTTTTGAAAAATTGGATTAAAATAAAATTTAATGAAAGGGGTTACTTTAAATTGGTCTTTTTGGCTTTTCCCGCTTTTTGTTATTATTTTTTGGATAGCCAAAGAAATATTTTTCGCCTTTTTTCTTGGTTTTGTTTTAGGAATAGTTATTCAAAATTTTTCTAATTATTTATCATTAAAAACAAAAATACCTTATTTAATTTTAGTTTTTTTTCTTTATATCTTTTTAGTACTTTTTATAACTTTTTTAATTTATTCAATTTTCAAAATAATAACAAATGAATTTCCTGATTTTTATTCGAGGGTTAATGATATTTTAAAAACTTACGGATTGAAATTAGAAAAAGTGACAAATTGGCAAGAAAACATTTTCGAATTTACAAAATCATATTTTCCCAATTTTATTTTGTTTATTTATTCAATTTTTGGTAATTTTATTTCTTTTCTACTTGTTTTTGTTGTTTCTCTTTATGTAGCTTTAGATCGTAATCTTGAAAAAAATATTTTTTCTTTTATTCCCGAAGAAAAAAGAGAAGAACTTTTTAATTTGTGGTTTAGAGTTAAAAGAAGACTTTCTTTTTGGATATTTGGGCAAATATTTTTGATGCTAATTATAGGTCTTGGAACATTTTTTATAATAACTATTTTTAATCTACCTTATAAAATTTTAATTAGCATTACCGCTGGAATTTTAGAAGCTGTTCCAATTTTAGGACCAACAATTACTGCTCTTTTAGCTGGTTTCATTGCTTTAATAAACAAACCTTCATCATTTTTACTAGTATTATTATTATTTTTTTTACTTCAACAAATAGAAAGCCACTTTTTAGTACCACTAGTTATGAAAAATGCTGTTAAATTAAATCCTCTTTTGGTTCTTTTTTCTTTATTAATAGTAGGAAAATTATTTGGTTTTTGGGGAGTTGTTTCTGTTTTACCAATTTTAGTAATAATTACAGAAATTTTTAATTATTTTCTTTCTAAAAATAAATTAAAATTAAATAAAAATGCGGGGTAGTTTAATGGTAGAACGCAGGGCTCTGGCCCCTGAGGTTCTGGTTCGAATCCAGACCCCGCAGCCAAATTTTTATTATGTTATAATATTTTTATAAATGGGTACTTGTTATTTTTGTTCACAAGCAGCTAAAGAGATAGATTATAAAGATGTTGAAGTTTTAAGAAAATTTTTATCAGCTGCTTATAAGATTAAAAAAAGAAAACATACAGGTTTGTGTTCTTGGCATCAAAGAAAATTTGCTCGAGCGGTTAAAAGAGCTAGACAAATGGCTCTTTTGCCTTATCTTCCATAAAACTTAAAAAATTTTTCCGATGTAAAGGAGAAATTCCAAACTTTTTAATTGCTTTTAGGTGTTCTTTGGTTCCGTAACCTTTATTTTTATTCCAAAAATAAACAGGATATTTCCAATGAAGTCTTTTCATTAATTTATCTCTTTTAAATTTAGCAATAATTGAAGCTGCTCCTAAAGAATTTAAAATTTTATCACCCTTAATAAAAAATTTATATTTTTTAAATTGAAATTTCGCTTTTTTTCCATCTAAAATTAAAAAATTTGGTTGGAAATAATTAATTATTTTTTTAATTCCTAAAAAATAAGATTCTTGAATACCAATTTTTTCAATTTTTTTATTAGAAATAAAGACTAATTTATATGGAATACCTAATTTTTTTATAATTTTAAAAAACTCTTCTCTTTGCTTTTCATTCAATTCTTTTGAATCGTAAAATCTTAAATTGTTTTTTTCAATAATTTTTAGAACTGTTTTATCTAAATAAATTGAACCAAGAGCCAATGGTCCTGCTAAAGCTCCACGACCAACTTCATCAATGCTGACAACTTCTTTAAAATTATTTATATATTTTTTTTCCACAGTCCAATTTTTTTCTTTTAAATATTTCTTAAGTAAAATTTTATCGGAATGAAATTTGTTCATCTTCATGTTCATACTCATTATAGCTTATTAGATGGTTTAGGAAAAATTGATGATTTGATAAAAAGAGCTAAAGAACTAGAATATGAAGCTTTAGCAATTACTGATCATGGAAATTTGTATGGAGCTGTTGAATTTTATAAAAAAGCTAAAAATGCTGGAATTAAACCTATTATTGGAGTTGAACTTTATTTAGCAAAAAGAACTAGATTCGATAGAACACCTAAAATTGATTCAAAAAGTTATCATTTAACAGTTTTAGCTGAAAATGAAAAAGGATACAAAAATCTTATTAAATTAGTTTCCAAAGCCCATTTAGAGGGTTTTTATTACAAACCAAGAGTTGATAAGGAACTTTTAAAAGAATTTAATGAAGGTTTGATTGTTCTTTCAGGTTGTCCAACAGGAGAAATACCTAAAATTTTATTGGAAGGCAATTATGAATTAGCAAAAAAGAAGGTTTATGAATATTTAGATATTTTTGGAAAAGAAAACTTTTTTATCGAACTTAACTATCATCCCAATATGGAAGACTCAAAAAAAATTAAAAAAGCTTTAATTGATTTAAGCAAAGAAACAAAAGTTCCTTTAGTAGCTACTTATGATGTTCATTATGTTTATCCAGAAGATTCTATTATTCATGAAGTTTTTTTAGCGGTTCAACAAGGAAAGGATATTGAAGATGCGGAAAGATTATCTATGAAAAACGATGATTTTTCTTTAGCTCCTCGAGAGAAAATTTACGAACTTTATAAAGATATTCCTGAAGCAATTGAAATGACTTATGAGATAGCTCAAAGATGCAATTTAGAGATAGAATTAGGAAAATTCAAATATCCTAAATATCCAATCGAAGGTCTTTCTGAAATTGATTATTTAAAAAAACTTGTCTTTGAAGGTCTTAGAAAAAGAAATTTAGAGGGAAATAAAGAAGCCCAAGAAAGAGCTAATTATGAACTTTCAGTTATAGAAAAAACAGGGTTTGCTGGTTATTTTCTTATTGTTGGTGATATTATTAATTGGGCTAAAAAAAATGGTATTCGAATTGGTCCAGCCCGAGGATCAGCAGCTGGTAGTTTAGTTTCTTATCTTATCGGAATTACAGAAGTTAATCCTTTAAAATATGACTTACTTTTTGAAAGATTTTTAAATCCTGAAAGAATTGAACCCCCTGATATTGATTTTGACATTGCTGATGTTAAAAGAGATTTGGTTTTTGATTATGTTAGAAAAAAATTTGGAGAAGATAGATTTGCTCAAATAATTACTTTTGGAAAAATGGCTTCGAGGGCAGCTGTTCGAGACACTGGTAGGGCTTTAGGTTTTTCTTTTTCTTTTGTTGATAAATTAGCAAGATTAATACCACCTAATCTGTCTTTAATTGAAGCTGAAGAATTAAGTGATGTTCAAAAAATAATTAAAGAAAATCCTGAATATAAAAAAATTCTTGATTTTGCTAAAAAACTAGAAGGGGTTGTTAGACATGCTTCTGTTCATGCTTGTGGGGTGGTAATTACTCCTGGACCAATTTTAGATTTTGTTCCTTTACAAAGAGCACCCCAAGATGAAAATAGAATAATTACTCAATATGACATGAATTCTATTAACGATTTAGGTTTATTAAAAATAGATTTTTTGGGTTTAAGAACTTTGTCAATTATTGATGATACTTTAAGATTAATTAAAAAAAGAAAAAATCAAGAAATAAACTTTGATGAGAATTTTGATGATCAAAAAACATACGAATTACTTCAAAAGGGTGATACAATTGGAGTCTTCCAATTAGAAAGTAAGGGTATGCAAAATGCTTTAAAATTGATTAAACCAACAAATATTGAAGATATTTCTGTAATTTTATCTCTTTATCGTCCAGGACCCTTGAAATTACTTACTAATTATGCTCGAAGAAAATTTGGTAAAGAGGAAATAACTTACTTGCATCCTAAACTTGAACCAATTTTAAAAAATACTTATGGGATTTTGGTTTATCAAGAACAATTAATGAGAATTGCTACTGATTTAGCAGGTTTTACAAAAGGCGAAGCCGATATTTTAAGAAAAGCTGTTGGTAAAAAGAAAGTAGATTTACTTCAATCATTAAAGGAAAAACTTATTCAAGGAATGAAAAAAAATGGAATTGATGAAGGTTTAGCTTTTAAAATTTGGGAATGGATTGAACCATTTGGTCAATATGGTTTTAATAAAAGTCATAGCATTTCTTATTCTTATCTTGCTTATTATACTGCCTATTTAAAAGCTCATTATTTTTTGGAATTTTTAACAGCTTGTTTGATTCATGAAGGTCATGATGTTGATAGAATTTATGTTTATCTTAAAGAGGCTAAAGAACATAAAATTTCAATCTTACCACCGGATATAAATGAAAGTGGATATTACTTTACTATTGTTTCTGATAATGTTATTAGATTCGGTTTGAGTTCTATAAAAAATGTTGGAGGCCCATTAGTAGAATTCATTGAAGAAGAAAAGAAAAAGAACGGTCCATTTGTTTCCTTAGCTGATTTTCTTAAAAGAGTTACTCATAAAGATTTAAATAAAAAATCTCTAGAAAGTTTAATTAAAGCTGGTGCCCTAGATCGATTTGCCTCACGTGAAGATCTGATTTTTAATTTAGATTTTCTTTTAGAATATGCCAATAAATTAAAAACATTTAATTTGGGGAAAAGCCTTTTTGGAAAAACTAATTCCGAAATTAATCTAAAAAAAGCACCTCCTATGAAAAAAATAGAAATTTATAGATTTGAAAAAGAGCTTTTAGGAATTTATCTTTCGGGGCATCCATTCCAAGATTATGACAAGTTACTTAACGGAAAAGTAAAAAAAATTAGAGATGTTTTAAATCTAGATCCAGGAATTAAAAGTTCGATAGCTGGTGTTTTAAATGAAATTGAAAGAAAAATAAACAAGGATAAACAAGCATTCGCTTATTTAGAAATAGAAGATCTTACTTCAACTATTGATGTTCTTTTACCTCCTAGGGTTTATGAAAATGTTTTTGAAATTTTAAAAGAAGGAAATATTTATTTTGTAATTGGAACAATTGATTTAAGAGAAAATAAAAAAATTTTAATTGCCGAAACTATTTTTGATATTACCGATTCAATTAATTTAAAAAATAAAAAATTAAATTTGCAGGCTAATAAATGAGAAATTTAAGACTCTTTTTAGGCTTTCCTCTTTCTTACGGACTTGAGAAAAAGATAGGAAATTTAGAAAAAAATCTTGAAAAGAAAATTGGTTTTTCTTTAAATTGGATTCCTTTAAAAAATTTACACTTAACAGTTTTATTTTTGGGTTATGTTTCTCTTCAAGATTATTTAAAAATAGAAGAAATTTTTAATTTTTATCCCTGGGAAGAAAAAGATTTATTAAAACCATTTCATTTAAAAATAAAAAAATTAGATTTTGGTCCTCCAGGTAAAAAAAGAATGATTTGGTTATATTTAGAGAAAAATGAAAAAGTAGAAAAACTCAAAAATAAATTTGAAGAAATGTTAAATTTATATAAAATAAATTACAAAAAAGAAAATAGAGATTTATTGCTTCATATTAATTTATGTCGCTTAAAAAAAGATCTTAATGTTGAGATAAAAGAAAATTTAAATTGGGGAATAGTTTTAAACAAATTAGTACTTTTTGAATCTTTTTTAAAAAAAGAAGGTGCTCAGTATGAACCTAAAAAAATAATAGAACTTTATGAGGAAGAAAAATAGATTATAATAATTTTTAGGGCCCGGGTGGCGGAATTGGAAGACGCGGCAGACTCAAAATCTGCTGGCCTTTAAGGCCGTGTGGGTTCAACTCCCACCCCGGGCACAAAAAATTTAATCTGAAACTAAAATTTTGTGTTATAATAATTAAAAGAAAAAATTTTTTTATTTGACAAAAAAAATGCCAACAATTAATCAACTTTTAAGAAAAGGAAGAGAGAAAAGAAAATACAAGATAAAAACTGCTTCTTTGCTTTATAATTATAATAAACTAAAAAGAAAGCTTTATTATTCTCCAGCACCATTTAGAAGAGGTGTTTGTATTAGAGTTTATACTATGACTCCTAAAAAGCCAAATTCAGCTTTAAGAAAGGTTGCTAAAGTAAGATTAACTAATGGATTTGAAGTCACTGCTTATATTCCTGGGATTGGACATAATTTACAAGAACATTCAATTGTTTTAGTTCGTGGTGGAAGAGTTAAGGATTTACCAGGAGTAAGATATCATATTGTTCGTGGTGTTTATGATGCTGCTGGAGTTGAAGGTAGAAGACAGGGTCGATCTCTTTATGGTGCTAAAAAACCCAAAGAATAATGCCAAGAAGAAGAATAAAAATTGAAAGATATTGGAATCCTGATCCTGTTTATAATAGTGTGTTAGTGACAAGATTCGTCAATAATTTAATGCGGGATGGTAAAAAAACAAAAGCTCAAAAAATGTTTTACACAGCTATGAAAATTGTAGAAGAAAAAACAAATCAAGATGCTTTTAAAGTTTTCCAACAAGCAATTAAAAATGTTGCTCCTCTTTTAGAAGTTTGGCCAAGAAGAGTTGGTGGAGCAACTTTTATGGTTCCAAGACAAGTAAGAACCGAAAGAAGAATTTCCAAAGCAATAAAATGGATAATCGAAGCAGCTAGAAACAAAAAAGGAAAACCAATGTCTCAAAAGTTAGCTGAGGAAATTATTTTAGCTAGTCAACAAGAAGGCGATGCCTATCGAAAGAAATTAGAACAACATAAATTAGCTGAAACTAATAAAGCTTTTGCTCATTTTGGTTGGTGGAATCGCAAAAAACCACCTCTCGAAAGTTAATTTGTAATAATATCATGCCAAGACTTTATCCAATTGAAAAAACAAGAAATATTGGAATTATTGCTCATATTGATGCTGGAAAGACTACAACAACTGAAAGAATTTTATATTACACAGGAATTTCTCATAAAATTGGTGAGGTTCATGAAGGGACTACGGTTACTGATTGGATGCCTCAAGAAAGAGAAAGAGGAATTACAATTACAGCTGCGGCTGTAACTTGTTTTTGGACACAAAGTTATAAAAAACAAGCAGAAACAAAAGAAGAAAGAATCAAAGACGAATATAAAATAAATATTATCGATACTCCAGGACATATTGATTTTACAGCTGAAGTTGAAAGATCATTAAGAGTTTTAGATGGCGCTGTTGTTTTATTTGATGGTGTTCAGGGTGTTGAGGCTCAATCAGAAACTGTTTGGCGTCAAGCTGATAAATATAAAGTTCCAAGAATTTGTTATATTAATAAATTAGATCAAATCGGTGCTGATTTTGAAGAATCTTTAAAATCAATTCATGAAAAATTAACTAAAAATGCTGTTCCAGTTGTTATTCCTATTGGTCTAGAAAGTAATCTACAAGGGATTATTGATTTAATTTTAATGAAAGAAGTTTATTTAGAAGGGGAAAAAGGAGAAAAAGTTATTTTTAAAGAGATTGATCCTTCAAGAAAAAGTTATGCTGAAGAATGGAGAAACTATATGTTAGAAAAATTAGCTGAAAGCGATGAAGAATTTATGAATCTTTATTTTGAAGGAAAATTTAATGAAGATGATATTCGAAAAGCTATTCGCCGAGCTTGCATTAATTATCAATTTATCCCTGTCTATTGTGGTTCTTCCTTAAAAAATAAAGGCGTTCAACTTCTTTTAGATGGTGTAGTTGATTTTCTTCCTTCACCAATTGATTTACCACCAGCAAAAGGAACAAATCCTTTAACTGGTACCATCGAAGAAAGAAAAGCAGATGATAATGAACATTTTTCAGCATTAATCTTTAAAATAATGATTGATCCTCATGTGGGAACTCTTTCTTATTTTAGAATTTATTCAGGAACACTTAAACCAGGAACAACTGTGTTAAATACAACAACTGGTGAAACCTTAAGAATTGGTAGAATTGCTCGAATGCATGCCAACCACAGAGAAGAAGTTGATGAAATGTTTGCTGGTGATATTGGAGCAATTATTGGTGGTAAAGACTTAAAAACAGGAGATACTATTTGTGATCCTAAATATCCAATTCAATATGAAAAAATTCAATTTGCTGAACCTGTTATTTGGATGAGGGTTGAACCAAAAACAAAACAGGATCAAGAAAAAATGGGAGTTGCTCTTAAAGCTTTAGCCGAAGAAGATCCAACATTTAAAGTAACAGTTAATCAAGAAACCGGTGATACTTTAATTGGTGGGATGGGAGAAGTTCAATTAGAAGTTATGGTTGATAGATTAAAAAGAGAATTTAAGGTTGAAGTAAATGTTGGCAAACCTCAAGTAGCCTATTTAGAAACAATTACTAAAGCTGTTGAAGAGATTGAAGGAAA
The DNA here is from genome assembly GCA_040290225.1 of Patescibacteria group bacterium. Lineage (GTDB taxonomy): Bacteria > Patescibacteriota > Minisyncoccia > UBA6257 > HR35 > PSMS01. The sequence goes on from PSMS01000009.1 coordinate 13,913, forward strand.
ATATATTCGTCAAAGCGGAGGTCGAGGTCAATATGGTCATGTTGTAATTAAAGTTGAGCCCCTAGAGAGAGGAAAAGGTTTTGAATTTGTTAATGCTATTAAAGGAGGAATTATTCCTGATAATTTTATTCCTTCAGTTGAAAAAGGAGTAAGAGAAGCTATGGACAAAGGTATAATTGCTGGTTATCCTGTAAGAGATATAAGAGTTATTTTGTATGATGGATCTTATCATGAAGTTGATTCGTCAGATATTGCTTTTAAAATTGCTGGAGCTATTGCTCTTCAAGAAGCAGTTAAACTAGCTAATCCTGTTTTATTAGAACCAATAATGAATGTTGAAGTTATTATTCCAGCAGAATTTTTAGGTGATGTTACTGGTGATCTTTCTTCAAGAAGGGCTAGAATTGAGGAAATTATTGATCAAGGAAATGCTAAAATAATAAGAGCAAAAGTACCTTTAGCTGAAACCTTTGGTTATGTTACTATTTTAAGATCATTAACTCAAGGAAGAGGAAGTTTTTATATGGAATTTGCTTATTACGATATTTTACCTCAACAATTAGCTCAACAGATTATTACATCAAGAAAAAATTCATCTTAATGAAAGGACAATTAATTTTAGAGGTTGTTCTTCTTTTAGGTCTAATAACTCTTATTTTGGGAATTTTTTCTTCAATTCTTATTCTTATTTTCAATTCTTTAAGGTATTCTAATATTAATCAAGGAGCAGCTTTGGCTGGTTTTGAAAAATATCGAAATGTTTTATTAGAAATTTCAAGAAGCAATTGGTCATATTTAGATTCTCTTTCAACTTCTACTGATTATTATTTAACTTCAACTCCTAATGGTTGGCAAATTTCGATTGGTAAAGAAGAAAATCTAATAGGTTCTGAATCTTACTTTTTCAGTTTTCGAATAAATAATTTTTTAGGAAATCCTGAAGTAAAATTAATCTCAGTAAATTCTGAAGCTTTAAATCAAGTTTTTTCTGATTATTTCCTTCTTCCCAAATTAAATGTCAATTTTTAAAAAACAAAGAGCTCTTACCTTTTTAGAAGTTATAATTTTTATAGGACTTTTTGGTGTTATAACTTTAATAGTTTATCCTTTAATTGTTAATACTTTAAATTTCTATTTTTCTTCTCAGGGAGTGATTGATATTAATCGTGATGCTAGAAACATTGTTTTGTCTCTTCAAAGAGAAAGTAATCAAGCTAAAAGTTTAAATCTAATTACTGATTGGGAAGTAATTTTTGAAAAATTCAATAACAAAAAAAGTGCTATTTTTAAAACTCACCCTGTTGAATTTAACACAACTACTAATAAATTGAAAGGTAAGATAACTAATCTTCGAATTGGAGCCATTGATTTGAATTATTCAAGTGGAACAGTTTCTTATTCAGTTAATTTAACCCCTACAAGTTCTTGTTCAGTTTCTTCTACTGTAAGTATTTCTAATGCTTATAGTTTTTCTGGTTACGCTTGGTCACCAATTATTGGTTGGGTAAAATTTAGAAATGATAGCGGTGAACCAGTTTATGGCGTTTGTTTGGATACATCAACCAATGAAGTTCGTGGTTATGCTTATAATGATGTTGTTGGCTGGATTGTTTTTAATTGCTTAGATTTAAATGTTTGTTCATCGAGCAATTTTAAAGTGAAATTAAATAATGGTTATTTAGAAGGGTTTGCCTGGAATGATGTTTTAGGATGGTTATTTTTTGATGGCTCAAGAGGAAAAGTTTATTTAGCTAATTTAGATCAGAATTATCAAATAATTGAATTAAGAAGAATAACAAACCCCTTAGTAAATGTTAAAGAATTGCTTTTTGAAAAAATTGGTAATTCTTTAAGAATTGATGTAGAAATAACTGATGAAAAACAAATTTCTGTTTTAAAATTTAAAACAGTTATTTCCTTGCCTTTTAAATAATGAAAAAAGCCCAAGTTTTATTAGGAATTTTAGGTATGATCTTGATTTTTTTTGGTTTTTTGCTTATAATTCTTTTAAATATTATTAATGTCAATTATGATTTTGGTTATATTTTTAGAAGAACAATAAATTTAAGATCAATTGAAATCAGTGGTCTAAGATATGCTTTATACCAAATTAATAAAAATCCTAATTTTGTAACAACTTCGTCAACAGTAAATTTACCCCATGGTTATTTTATCTATTCTGTTCAAACAACAACCGATCCAAATTTAAGATTAATTAGAGTTGATTCTTATTTAACTACAACTCCACCGATGAGTAAAACCTTAACAGCAACAGCTACCATTAATGCTTCAGGAACAATTTTAAATCTTGAAGTTTCTAATTAGGGCAGGTGGCGGAATTGGTAGACGCCCAAGGTTCAGAACCTTGGGAGCAAAAGCTCGTGAGGGTTCGAATCCCTCCCTGCCCAAAATTTTTAGGTCAAATTTAAAATTAATTTCAATAAATGATGCAAGAAATTGAACAAGCAACTTATGAAAGTTTAAAGGCTAGAGAAAAAGATGAAAGAAAAAAAGAATATCAAGGTGTTTTGAAAATTATTCCTCTCGGCGGGTTAGAAGAAGTTGGTAGAAACTTAACAGCTTTTGAATTGAATGGAAAGGAAATTTTAATTGTTGATGTTGGTTTAGGTTACCCATTTTTTGAAGAAATGCCAGGAGTTGATTTTATTATTCCTAATGTTGAATATTTAGAAAAAAATAAAGAAAAGATTGTCGGGATTATTATTACTCATGGTCATTATGATCATATTGGAGCTATTCCTTATATTATTGAAAAATTAGGAAATCCTCCTATTTATGCTACTCCCCTAAGTAAAGGAATTATTCTTAAAAGACAAGAAGATTTTCCTAACTCACCAAAACTAGAAGTCATTGAATTTAGAAAAGATAGATATAAACCATTTAAAGTTGGTTCATTTTTAATTGATTATTTTCATGTCAATCACAATATTCCCGATTCAGTTGGTTTTTTTATCCAAACACCTGTTGGCAATATTATGCATACCGGAGATTTTAAAATTGATTTTAATCCAATTTTTGATAGACCAGCTGATCTTTCAAGAATTGTTAAGCTTTCTTTAAGAAAAGTCAGACTTTTAATGATTGATTCAACTAATGCTTATCAACCAGGTTTTGTAGCTTCTGAAAGAAAAATTATGGAAAGCTTGGAGGAAATTTTTAGAAAATCTCCCGGAAGAATAATTGCTGTTACTTTTGCCTCATTATTGGAAAGAATTCAACAATTAATTTATCTTTCAGCTATTTATGGAAGAAAAGTAGTAATTGATGGACATACTATGAGAATGAATGTTGAGGTTGCTAGAAGATTAAAATATCTTCAAATGCCTAAAGGAACAATTATTAAGCCAGAAGAATCATTTAAATTAAAACCTCATCAAGTAACAATAATTTGTACTGGATCTCAAGCAGAAGAAGGCTCAGCCTTAATGAGAATCGTCAATGGTGAGCACCGTTATTTTAAACTGATAAATAACGATTCAGTTATTTTTTCTTCTTCAATTATTCCTGGCAATGAAAGAATTATTCAAGAATTAAAGGATGATATTTTAAAACAAGGAGCTAAAGTTATTCATTATCAAATGATGGATATTCATGCTTCCGGACATGGTTTTTCTGAAGAAGTGAAACTTTTTATTAATTTAACAAAACCTGAATATGTTATGCCTATTCATGGTCATTATTTTATGATGAAAGCTGTAGAAGAAATAGCCTTAAATTTAGGAATTTCTCAAAATAAAATAATTATTGCTCAAAATGGTGATGTAATCGAAATGAATCCTCAAAAAATTCAAAAAACTTCTGAAAAAGTTCCTTCAAATATAATTTATGTTGATGGTTTAGGATTAGGAAGTGAAGAAAGTGTTGTTTTAAGAGATCGTCAAAATTTGGCTAAAGAAGGAATTTTTGTAATTATTGTTACTTTAGATGCTCAAACAGGAGATTTTAGAAAAAATCCTGATATTATTTTCAGGGGCTTTGTTCATCCCAAAGAATCAAAAGAATTAATAAATGAGGTTAACCAACTTATTAAGAAAATTGTCAGACGAAATATAAAATTTTTAGGAGACGAAGTTCCATTAATTCAAGAAGAACAAATAAGATATCATCTTCGAGAAGATGTTGCCGATTTTCTTTATCATAAAACTGGAGGAAGACCCTTAGTCCTTCCTATTGTGATCAAAGTATGAAAGAAAGAAAAATTTTTGAAGTTATTAAAGTTATTTCAGAAATCTTAAAAATTTTTAATCCTTTTAAAGATACTATTTTTACTGTTGTTGATATTAGATTACCAAAAAGAAAAGGAATAATGAAAGTTTATTTAAGTGTTTTTCCTGAAAAAAATGAAGAAAAACTTTTAAATCATTTTAATCGAATTGGAAAAGAAATTAAAAATGAATTTAAAGAAAAAATTTATTTAAGACATCTTCCTTCAAAAATAGTTTTTCTTCCCTCAAAAGAATTTAAAGAAGCTCAAAGAGTTTATGAGTTAATAGATAAAATTAAAAAAGATGTTATAAAATAAAAATAAGGTCGAAATTAATTATTAATTTAAATGAAAAATAATCATATTTATAATCTCTTAAGTCAAATTGTTCAAGAACACAGAAGCCTTTGGCGAATTAAAAAATTTTATCTCAAGGACAGTAAAGCTTGTAAAAAATGTCAAGAATTGTGGAAAAGATTGGAAAAAGAAAAAACAAATCTCATTGAAGAAATGATTAAGTTATTGAAAGATCATAAAGGATTCTAAAAAATTAATGGTAAAATAAATAAAGTTGCCGGCGTAGCTCAGTGGTAGAGCACCGCTCTGGTAATGCGGGGGTCGTGGGTTCGAATCCCACCGTCGGCTTTTTATTAAGAAATTTAAAGGTCTTAATTAATTTTTTGATGAAATGTCTGACAAATTAAAAGAACTTGAAAAAAGATTTCGCACCCTTTTTTCTTTATGGGTCGATTCTTCAAAAGTAGATCAATTAGAAATTAAAGCTAATGTTGATGAACGAGGTGTTCTTGTTAAAATTACTGGTCCGAGAGAGATTTTAGCTATGATTATTGGAAGAAAAGGTTCAACAATTAATGCTGTTCGAAGAATAGGAAAGGTTATTGGAGCTTCTTTAGGGGCTGCTGTTTCTATAAAAGTTGATACGCCAAGAAGTTAATTAATATTTGTTAAATTTTCATTTTAGATTGTTTTTGAATTGTAAATATTTTTTAATTTTGTTATAAAAATATTAATTAAAATGTTCAATTTTTTATTGGTAATTTTTAGTTTTTTGAGTTTAATTTTTAGTAATAATTACAATTTCAATTCAGAAAATTATAAAATAAATTCAAAATATCTTTTAGGAGAATTTCAATTAGAAAGAAAGACTTTTGTTTTTAAAGATGAGATTTCGGCTCAAGGTATTATTGTCAGAGACTCTTCAGGAAAAATTT
>PSMS01000010.1:0-18236 GCA_040290225.1 Patescibacteria group bacterium
CTACCACACTATATTGGGGCAAGAAGACCTTTCTTATATTATAATATAATGATATTAAATAAGAATTAAAAATGTTAATTCAGGGGTATAGTCAAGAAATAGTTTATTTTGATGATAAGCTTATAAGGAAAATTGCTGAGGATATGGTAAATTTTTCTACCAATGTTGAAAAGGGTGAAGATGTTTTAATATTTTTAGATCCTGGTGGAAGACAATTAGCATTAGAATTAGCTAAGTTATCTTTAAAAAAGGGTGCCAGAGTTTATTATTTAATTCAAGATAGAGAATTAAATGCTGAAATCATAAAAGGATCTTCAAAATTAAATATTGCTCGCTTCTTTTCTTTTGATAACATAAAATTTTTTGAAGCTGAAGTTACTTTTCTTATAAGATGTCCTCGAAATGAATTTGTTTATGAAGAAATTGAAAAAGAAAAAATGATTGAATTTAATCAAGCAATGAAACCAGCAGTAATTGATTTTAGAGTCAATTATTCAAGATGGTGTTTAATTTATTTACCAACACAAATGGAGGCTAAAATTGAAGGATTAAAATATGAAGATTATGTAAAAATATTTTTTCAAAGTTGTCAGAGAGATTGGGTTAGAGTTAAAAAGGTTCAAGAAAAACTTTGTCAAATTTTAGACAAAGGAAAGGAGTTAATTTTAATCGCTAATTCTAAAAATAAAGATCCTAAAAAAAGAACAAGATTAGAAATGTCAATTGAAGGAATGGATTTTATAAATTCAACAATTGAAGCTAATTATCCAGGTTCTGAAGTTTATAGTTCGCCAATTAAAAATTCTGTTAATGGACAAGTTTTTGCTGAAGGAGTTTATAGTTATAGCGGTAAAAAAATGGAAGATATTTATCTAAAATTTGAAAATGGAAAAATTGTTGAAGCGTCAGCTAAAAAAGGAGAAAATAATTTAATTGATATTTTAGATTCGGACGAGGGAGCAAAGTATATAGGAGAAATAGCCTTAGGAACGAATTATAAATTAAAAAGAAGATTATTTAATCCTTTATTGAATGAAAAAGTTGGTGGAAGTTTTCATTTTGCTTTAGGTAGATCTTATCGTGATGAATATAAAGACGGTAAACTTAAAAGAATTTATAACGGAAATGATAGCTTAATTCACTGGGATATTACAATTTTAATGCATAAAAAATATGGAGGGGGTGAAGTTATTGTTGATGGAAAAACGATTCAAAAGGATGGACTTTTTGTTTTAAAAGAACTTCAAGAACTTAATCACTTATAAATCTTGATATATTTTCAACAGCGCTTTTGATTTCTTGATAGTTAACAATTTTTGTTTGAGGAGTTTTTCCAAAAGTATTTAACTTTTCTGAAATTTTTGTGAAATTTTTAAAAATAAAAAATATCTCTAAAGATAAAACCAAAATTAAAAAAATAATCGAGGAAATCAAATAAAGGTTTCTTACTTTTTTCATATGATAATTAAATTAATTTTATAATTTTCACCCTCAGGTCTAATTACCAATCCCTTTAATTTTAGAATAATTAATTCTTTATTTAAAATTGACAGAAAATTTTTTAAATCATTTTTAGATAAAGTTATTTCAAATTCTTTTTCTGAAATTTGTTTAAGGGTCCAATTATTGTTTTTACTTTCTTTTTCTAAAAGATCTTTTAAATTAACTGATTCTTTTGTTTTTAAAAGATTAATAAAACCTTGAAAATTAAAATTATATTCTTTTTCTAAGTTATTAATAAGATTAGAATAAATTTTTAGTTTTTGGTTTTCATTCAAAATTGATTCTTTAACTTGCTTTTGATTTTGAATTTCTTTTGTTAAGGAAATTATTTTTTGAGAATAAAAATTTAAAAGAAGAATATTAGCTATAAAAATTACCAAAAATCCTCCCCCAAAAATTAAAAACCTTATCAACCCCCTTTTTTCTTTCTTGTCAAGCTTCATCAATAATTATTATAAATTATTCTCTTCAGATTCTACAAAGAGTTCAAGTTCTTCTTTAGAAATTACCTCTTCAAATTTACCAAACAATTCTGATGGCGTTAAGTTTATTTCTTTAATAATTGGTTGGGGAATTATTTTATTTATTTTATTGTATTTTAATTGATATTTTCTTCTTCTTTCAGTTTCTTTAATTGCTTCTTCCATAGATTTAGTAATTTTATCAGCGTATAAAATTACTTCTCCTTCTAAATGCCTTGCCGCTCTTCCCATTGCCTGAATTAATGTTGTTGTATTTCTTAAAAATCCTTCCCTGTCAGCATCTAAAATTGCTACTAAGGAAACCTCAGGTAAATCCAGTCCTTCTCTTAATAAATTAATTCCAACCAAAACTTCTATTTCCCCTTCTCTTAAGTTTTTAATAATTTCTGATCTTTTTAAAGTTTTTATATCAGAATGAAGATAAGAAGCTTTAATATTTTGTTCTAATAAAAATTCTGTTAAGTTTTCAGCCGATCTTTTTGTTAACGTTAAAACCAAAACTCTTTGATTTTTTTCTATTCTTTTTTTAATTTCTATCAATAGATCAATAATTTGGTTTTTGGTTGGTTTAATATTAATTTTAGGATCAGGTATTCCGGTTGGTCTTAATAATTGTTCAACAATTTGTTGGGAATGTTTTCTTTCCCATTCTCCGGGAGTAGCTGAAACAAATATTATTTGGAAATCTTTTTCAAAAAATTCATTAAAAGTCAATGGCCGATTATCAAGAGCTGATGGTAATCTCCAACCATAAGCAATTAATGTTTCTTTTCTTCTTTTATCTCCATGAGCCATTGCTCTTAATTGAGGCAAAGCAAGATGGGATTCATCAATAAAAATTATTGTTTCTGGTGGAAGAAAATCTAATAAAGTGTAAGGAGGATCGCCAGGATTTCGAAAAGATAAATGACGAGAATAATTTTCAATTCCAGGGCAATAACCATATCTTTCTAAAAGATCAATGTCCATTAATGTTCTTCTTTTTATTCTTTCCGCCTCAACTATTTTCCTTTCTTTTAATAAATCCCAATAATGCTCTTTTAATTCCTGTTTAATGTTTAAAATTGCTAAATCCAATTTCTCTTTAGGGGTAACAAAAAACTTAGCGGGAAATATTTTCACTTCTTCTAAATATTCGCAGTTTCCTGAAACTTCCAATTTCCAAATATCGTTTTTTTGTCTATTTATTTTGAATTTTTTCAAAAAAATTATTTTATTTTTTTCAAATCCTATTTCTAAAAGATAAGAAGCATCCGGATTCACTATATATAAATTCTCTTCTCCTTTAATATATGTTCCTGATTTAATTTCATTTAATGATCCTCTTTCATATTGTAAGATTTTTAAATAATCAATTATTTCTTTTTGGGTAACTTTTTGATTAATTTTTAAATTTAAACAAATGTTTTTATATTCTTCAGGGTCTCCAATTCCGTAAATACAACTTATTGATGAAACAATAAAAAAATCTTTTCTTGTTAAAACACTTTCAATAGCAGCATGCCTTAATTGATCTAAAAGTTCATTAATTCGAGCGTCTTTAGCAATATAAGTGTCAGTTTCAGGTATATAAGCTTCAGGTTGATAATAATCATAATAACTTACAAAATAATGAACTGCATTATAAGGAAAGAAATTTCTAAATTCTTGATAAAGTTGAGCAGCTAAAACTTTATTTGGAGATAAAACTAAAGCTGGTCTATTTGTTTTTAAAATAACATTAGCCATTGTAAAAGTTTTTCCAGATCCAGTAACTCCTAATAAAGTTTGAAATCGATAACCTTTATTTAATCCTTCAACTAACTTTTTTATTGCTTTTGGCTGATCTCCTGTTGGTTTAAAATCAGAAACAAGCCTAAACATAATTTAAATTATACTACAAAAGCCAAGATACTGGGATATTAAATTTATATTTTATAATAATTTTTGATGTTAATTCAAAGTTATGATTTAAGAGGAATTTTTGAAAAAGATATATTTCCAAGTTTAGTAAAAAAAGCTGTTGAAAGATATTTAAAATTTTTAAATAACCCTTCAAAAGTTTTAATTGCTTATGATTCTAATCCACGAAGTTTTTATATAAAAAATTTTATTTTAGAAGAATTCAAATCTTTCGAAGAATTAGGTTTATTACCTACACCAATTTTTTATTATTATGTGATTAAAAGAAAAATTCCAGGTATTATGATAACCGCTTCCCATTTGCCCTTAAAGTATGTAGGAATGAAATTTTTATTAACTGATGGAAGTTCGTGGAAACCAAATTTAGAGATAAAAGAAATAAAAATTGAAAAATTTAAAAGAAAAAAAGAAACAGTCTTTAAAGAAGAGCTTTATGATGAATATTTTAGTAATTTAAATAAGATCGTTAAAAATTCAAGAAACAAAAAAATCTTCGTTAATTTTGATTTAAAAAATTTTTTTCTTAAAAATTCCCTTCCCTATTTTAAAAAATTTAAAATTATTCATTCAAACAAATCGAAAATTAAAATAAAAGCGGATTTAGATAACGATCGAATAACAATCTTTTATAAAAATAAAAAAATAATTAATGATTTAATATTTTACTATCTAGCTAAAGAAAAAAAATACAAAATATTAGGAACCCCAATTTATTTTAGTAAATATTTAGAAAGAAAATTAAAAGAAACAAACAAAAAAATATTTTATATCGAAACTGGCCATATAAATTTTAAAAATGCTTATAAGAAATTTAAAATTGATTTAGCCTTCGAACCCTCCGGTCATTTTTATATGTTTAAAGATTTAAAAACCGAAGCACCCTATTTAGCTTTAATTTTGTTTTTAAAAAAGATTCCTGATTTTGAAAAAATAGAAAATTTAAAAATAAGAAGGTTTAATGTTAAAATAAAAAAAGATTTTGACTTTGAAAGATTAATTAATTTTTTGAAAGAAAAGTTTAACTTGAATGTCGAAAAATTTGATGGTTATTTTTTAAGTAATAAAAATATTTTTATTCATTTAAGAAAATCAGCAACAGAAAATGTCTTAAGAATATCATTAGAAGGAAATAAAATTAATTATTTTCAAAAAGAAATTAAAAAATGGTTCAACAACAAGAAGTCTTAAACAAAATTATTAAATTATACCCATTAGCGCTTTTATTTTTAGTTTTAACATTGATTATTTCACATTTTTTTTATACAGTTTTAAATCCAGTTTTTATTGGTAAAGAAAAAGAAATTTACATTAAACCAGGAATGAAAATAAAAGATATCGGTTTTTTATTAGAAAAAGAGGGAATAATAAAATCGAGGTTTTATTTTAATTTAATCACAACAATTAAAAAATCACAAATCAAAGCTGGTTTTTACAAATTTTATGGTTTTTATAATATCTTTAAAGTAATTGAAGAATTAGAGGGAGGAGGAAAAGGAATAAAAATAACTATTCCTGAAGGTAAAACATTAAAAGAAATAGAAAAAATTTTTGCTAACAATGGTTTTAAAGTAAATTTTTCTAATTACCAATTAAAACACACTGATAATGAAATTTTAAAAAAATATTTTTCTTCCGATTCTTCTCTGGAGGGATTTTTGTTTCCTGATACTTATGAGTTTTATAAAGAAGACAATGAAAAAACTATTATTAATAAATTAGTGAATAATTTTGAAAAGAAAGCTCTTTCGGAAATTCTTAAAAATGAAAATTTAAATCCTTATGAAACTTTAATTTTAGCATCGATAGTAGAAAAAGAAGCAAAAAAAGAATCCGATTTTCCTGTAATTGCTGGAATTTTGTTGAAAAGATTAAAAAATGAAAAACCACTAGAAGCCGATGCTACTTTGGTTTATTATAAATGTCAATATATTTTTTGTGATTATGAATTAAAAATTAGAGATTTAAAAGAGGATCATCCTTACAATACTTATAAATATAAAAATTTACCACCCACTCCAATTTCTAATCCCGGTATTTTAGCTATTAAATCAGTTATTAACCCAGTAACAACTGATTATTGGTATTATTTGACAGATAAAGAAGGTAATGCTCATTATGCTAAAACATTAAAAGAACATCAAGAAAATATTAAAAAATATTTAAAAAAATGAAAAAAATAATTTTAACAATAGCATTTTTGTTTTTCGTTTTAAGTCTTTTAGTTTTTGGATTTTTAAATAAAGAAAAAATTTCTTTTAATAAAGAAAAAAATATAGCATTTTCAATTTACCCCTTTTATTATTTGGGTAAAGAAATTATTAAAGATAAAATTGAAACTGTTTTAATCTTACCACCAGGAAGCGATCCTCATAATTTTGATTTAGAACCATCTTTAGCAAAAAAAATTTCAGGATCTTCTTTAATTTTTTATTCAGGAACTGACGTTGATGTTTGGGTTAATAAAATTAAAAATTTAAATCCCCAAGCAAGATTTATAAATTTAAGCGAAGGATTAGATTTAATTAAAGAAAAAGAAACAATCGATCCTCATTTTTGGTTATCATTGAAAGAAAATAAAAAAATTGCTCAAAGAATTTATGAAGAAGTTGTAAAAATTGATCCTGAAAATGCAAAATTCTATAAAGAAAATCTCCAAAATCTCGAAAATAAAATTAATGAATTAGAAAATTTTGCTCAAAATGAATTAAAGGATTTAAAAAGTAGATACTTAATTACTAAACATAATGCCTTTCGTTATTTTGCCAGAGATTTTAATTTAAAAATAATTGGTTATTTAGAAAAGGAAGAAGGAGAACTAACTTTGGGTGAAATTAAAAAATTAATTGATAACATTAAAAATTTGAAGATTAAAGTTATTTTTGGAGAAAAATTTTCTAATAATCAAAAAGTAGAAAATTTTGCTAAAGAATTAGGATTAAAAGTTTATTATTTGGACACTTTAGAAAAAGGAAAAAAAGATTTTTTTGAATCCTATAAAGAAAATATTAAAATAATAAAAGAAGCATTAAATGAAAGCAATTGAGGTAAAAAATCTTAATGTTAAATTTGGTAATCTTAAAGTTTTAGATAATTTAAATTTTGATATTGAAGAAGGATTAGTAACTGCTATTATTGGTCCTAATGGTTCTGGTAAATCAACTCTTCTTAAAGCAATAATGGGTATTATTCCTTATGAAGGAGAAATAAAAATTTTCGGAGAAGATCACAAAAAAAATTTGCATTTATTAGGTTATGTTCCCCAAAGTTATGAAATTGATAAGTTTTTACCTATGACAGTTAAAGAATTTCTTTTTTACAGCAGCTTAAATCAAAAAGAAAATTATGAACAAAAAATATTGAAGGTTTTAAATGATTTAGACATTATTCATTATGAAAACAGAAAATTGAAAGATTTGTCTGGAGGTCAGGTTCAAAGAGTTTTATTTGCTCGTTCTTTAATTAACGATCCTAAAATACTTTTACTTGATGAACCAATAAGTGAAATTGATATTGTCGGTCAAAAAGAATTTTACAATATAATCCATCATCTTAATAAAGATCATAAATTAACAATTTTAATTGTAACCCATGAAGTGACAATTGTTCATCATTTTGCTCACCATGTTCTTTGTTTAAATAAAAAATTAGTTTGTAATGGTCCAATCTCTTTATTATTTAATGAAAAAATATTAAAAGAACTTTATGGAAGAGAAATTTTCATTTATCCCTTTAACAAACCTATCAATTTTGAAGAAAATGCTTGAAATTTTTAATTACCCATTTTTAATTAAATCTTTAATTCTTTCTTTCTGGCTTTCTTTGGTTTTTTCTTTTTTCGGTATTTTTGTCTTAATTAAAAGGATGTCTTTTTTTAGCGACGGAATTGCTCATGCTTCAGTTTTTAGTTTAGCCTTAGCCTTTCTTTTAAATTTAGACTTTTTTTTAATTTCTATTTTAGGAGCAATAATCTTTGCTTCCCTTATTTTTTATTTAGAAAGAAAAACAAAAATCCATACTGATGCTTTAATTGGATTAATTTTTGTTTCTTTTTTATCTTTAGGTTTAATTTTAATTAGTTTAAAAAGTGGCTATCAGCCAGAACTTTTAAGTTTTTTAATAGGAAATTTATTAACAATAAGCGACTTTGATTTTTATTTAATTCTTTTTTTCTCAATAATTTCTATTATTTTTATGATTTTTTTGTTTAAAAAAATGATTTTAGTTTTTTTAGATAGGACTGAGTCTCATTTAAGAGGAATTAATGTTAATTTTTATGAATACCTTTTTTACGTTTTTTTAGCAATAAGTGTTATTTTAGGAATAAAAGTAATGGGGATGATTTTAGTTACAGCATTTTTAATTCTTCCTCCAATGATAGCTTCATTAATTTCAAGGTCTTTTAAACAAATGATTATTTTAACCTTGACTTTAAGCGTTTTAAATGTTATGATAAGTTATATGTTATCTTTTAATTTTAATTTACCATTAAATGCAACAATTATTCTTTGGAATTCTATTGTTTTTTATTTTGTTTTTCTTTTAAAAACTTTAAAACTAATTAAATGATGGAATGGAATGAATTTAGAGAAATTCTACTTAAAAATATTAGTTTTAATCAAGATGATCTGAATTTAATTGAAAAAGCTTTTTATTTTGCTAAAGAAGCCCATAAAAATCAAACAAGAAAAAATGGTGAACCCTATTTTAATCATTGTTTAAGAACAGCTCTTATTTTGATAAATTTAAAACTCGGAAAAGAATTTATCATTTCTGCTCTTTTACACAATGTTCTTGAAGATTGTAACGCTTCAGAAGAAATAATTAAAAAAGAGTTTGGTGAAGAAATTTTATTTTTAATCAAGGGTGTCACTAAAATCGGTCATTATAAATATTATCAAGAAGATGAAGAACAAGCTGAAAATTTAAGAAATTTTATCTTAGCTTTTACTAAAGACATAAGAGTGGCTATAATTAAATTAGCTGATAGATTAGACAACATAAGAACTCTTCAATATTTACCACTAGAAAAACAAAAAAGAATAGCCCTAGAAACGAGAGATGTTTTTATTCCTTTAGCGATCAGACTAGGTTTTTATAATTGGGCTACAGAAATGGAAGAGATATGCTTTAAAGTTCTAGAACCAGAAAAATATGAATATGTAGTTAATTTATTTAAAGAAAAAATAGAACCAAACAAAGAAAAATTAGAAATAATTAAAAAAACTGTTTTAGAAGAATTAAAAAATAATGGAATAAGGGTGGTGGAGGTTTCTCATAGAATTAAAAGTTATGTAAGTATTTATAAAAAATTAAGAAGAAAAGATTTTGATCCAGAAAAAATTTATGATATTTTTGGAATCAGAACTATAGTTCAAACAATAGAAGAATGTTATCTTACTTTAGGAATTATTCATTCTTTATATCTTCCTCTTGAAGCAGAATTTGATGATTATATTGCTAAACCCAAACCTAATGGTTATCGAAGTTTGCATACCGTTGTTTTAACTGACCAAGAAATTTTTGTTGAATTTCAAATTAGAACTCAAGAAATGCATATTATTAATGAATTTGGAACAGCAGCCTATTTTGCCTATAACCAATTCAAATTAACTAAGTCTTATCAAAAAGGTTCAGTTGTTTTTGCTAAGGAAGAAGAAACAAAATTGACTCAAGAGTTAAGATCTTTTTATAAAAATCAAAATTTTACGGATTTTTTAAATTTAGATTTTTTAAAAGATAAAATTTATGTTTTTACTCCTAAAAGAAAAATTATTGAATTACCAGCTGGTAGTACGCCTATAGATTTTGCTTACAAAATTCATACAGAAATTGGTAATCATTGTGCTGGAGTAAAAGTCAATGGAAATTTTGTTTCTTTAGATTATGAATTAAAAAACGGAGACATTGTTGAAATTATTGCAGATAAAAATAAAAAGCCTTCTTTAGATTGGTTAAATTTTGTAAAAACCTCAAAAGCAAAAAAGAAAATAATATCTTTTTTAAGAAATATTAATCAGCCTAAAGAAAATGGAGATGTTATCTTAAAGATTACTGGAATAGATAAACCAGGTGTTTTGAATTCTATTTTAGAAATTTTTAAAAAACAAAATATAAATATTAAAGAACATAAAGGATTAACAAAAAATAACAGATTTATTTTACAACTTAAATTTACCGCTAATCAAAGGGATGTTAAAAAAATAGTTGAGCTTATAAAAAATAGAGTAAATGGTATTTTTGAAATTAAGATAAATAAGTTATAATATTTTTATTAAGGGCCCGTAGCTCAGTTGGTTAGAGCGCCGCTATGGCATGGCGGAGGTCAGGGGTTCGAGTCCCCTCGGGTCCAAAAATTGGAGGGGTAGCCAAGCGGTTAAGGCGAGGTCCTGCTAAGACCTGTCCCCGTTTTCAGGGGACTCGTGGGTTCGAATCCCACCCCCTCCGCTAATAAATTAATTTATGTTTTCTATTTTTTTAGCTAGATATTCACCTCCTAAGGTATAAGGTATAACTACTAAATCAGCTCCTAATTTTTCTAATTCTTTTTTTTCTTCTTCTCTAGAAGCAACACAAATAAAAATAATCTCCTTTTTTATTTTTTTAATGTAATCTAAAAGAAAAATATTAAGATTTTTATTAGGAATAGTTGAAATTACTATTTTTGCTTCTTGAAAATTTATATTTTCTAAAACATCTATTTCTTCAGCATCACCATAAATAACATTTAAATTTTCTTTTTCCAAATTTTTAACAATTTCATAATTATAATCAACAACAACAAAATTTTTGTTTTTTTCTTTAAGAAAATTTTTAATAATTCCTCCCACACGATCACAGCCAAACAAAACTATTTCTATTTTTTCTTTTGATAGCTTTTTTTCTTCAACATTAACATCGAGAAATCTTAAATAATTTTTAACTAAATTATAAATTTTTTCATAATAATAAAGTAAATAAGTTGAAACAAAAATAGTTATAAAACCTACAAAAGAACCCATTGAAACCAATTCCCTATTAAAGATATTAATTTTTTCAGAAAGATTAAACAAAACAAAAGAAAATTCACTTGCTTGTCCTGAAGAAAGACTTACAATAAAATTTATTCTTTTAGGAAAATTAAACAGCCTCATAATAAACATAACAATTAAAGGATTAAAAACTATTACAAAAATGGAAATTAAGATTGATTTTAAAATAAAGTCAGCATCTAAAAATTGAAAAGAAAATTTGCTTCCTAAAAAGACAAAAAAGATTATAAGAAAAAAGTCTCTTAAGGGTTTAAGCCTTGAAATAATTTCCTTAGAAAAAGAATAATTTGCTAAAAGTAATCCAGAAATTAAAGCTCCAGTTTCTAAACTAAAATTTAATAATTTGGTTAAATAAAGAAAAGAAAAGAAATAAAAAAGAGCAAAGATAAAAAGAAATTCCAAAGAAGAAGATATTAATTTTTCTAATTTTTTAATAAATTGGTGAATAAGATATAAAATTGGCAACAGAATCAAAACCGAAACTAAAAGAGATCTTAGTTCATTTAAATTGAGGCTTTCTTTAAAAATAAGAGGGAAAAAAATAAAAGAGATTAAGGCAATTAAATCTTGAACAATCATAAAACCAATTATTAATCTTCCGTGATAAGTTTCAAGTTCTTTTTTATCTGAAAAAATTTTTAAAACAATAGCTGTACTACTAAAAGACAAAGCTGCAGCTAAAATTATAGATTCTTTAATTTGAAAACCTAAAAGAATTAAAAAGAAAAATCCTAAAATTATTGTTAAAACTTCTTGTAAAACACCAATTAAAACTGCTTTTTTGCTAATTTCTTTTAAGAGCCTTAAATTTAATTCAATTCCAACTAAAAATAACAATAAAGCTAATCCTATTTCAGAAAAACTTTCTAAAGTTCTATATCCAATTTCATTTAATGGTAATAAATGGGAGACAAAAACTCCTGATAAAATATAAGCAATCAAAAGCGGTTGATTAATAATTACAAATAAAAAAGAAAAGAAAAAAACTAAAATAAAAACTAAAACTAAAGAATTTAAAATCATTTTATTATTTGTTTTAAAGGACCAAATTCGAAACCCCAAAAATATTCTTTTTCAGTTTTTCCATTAACTTTTTTTATTTTCTGTAATCCCTCAAAATCTGGAATAACTAAAATACCATTTTCATTTAATTGATCAATTAATTCTTGAGGAACTACAGGACTAAAAGCGCTAACTAAAATTCTATCAAAAGGAGCTTTTTCTTTCAAACCCTTACTCCCATCTCCTAAAAAAATCTCTACTGTTTTCTTTTCAATAAAATTAAATTTTTCTATATTTTTCTTTCCAAAATTAAATATGTTTTCATCAATTTCAATAGCATAAACTTTTCCATTTTCACCAACTAAATCAGCTAAAAGGCAAGTTGTCCAACCACTACCAAAACCCACATCTAAAACTTTATTTCCTTTTTGGGGTTCAAGTAATTCAATTAAAAAAGCAACAGTTGTTGGTTGAGAACATGTTTGACCAACATCTTGCCCGATTGGTAAAGGAGCATCTAAATAAGCTATTTTTTGAAGTTCTTCAGGTAAAAATTCTTTACGATCAAATTTTAAAAAAGTTTCAATTATTTCTGGTGTTTTTAACCATCCATTTTTCTTAATATAATCTATTAAATCTTGATAATTTTTTGCTTGGTAATAACCATAGATCATTTTATTTTATGCAAAAAATATAAATAATTTTCTTTAGCATTATTATTATAAATAGCAGAAGCCATAATTATAAAATCGGGTCTTAATTTAATTATTTCATCAATATTTTCTTTATTTATACCTCCATCAATCATTAATTTTTGTTTTTTTCCCAGTTTTTCTTTTACTAATTTAATTTTCTCTAATGTTTCTTTTATAAATTTTTGTCCCGCTTTTCCCGGATTAACTCCTAAAATTAAAACTCCATCTATAAATTTCAAATATTTTAAAATAAAATCTATTTCTAAATTAGGAGATAAAGCTAAATAGATTTCTTTTTTTATTTTTCTTGCTTGTTTAATTAAAGCATCTGGGTAAGAGCAAAATTCTAAATGGAAAATTAATCTTTTTATATTTTTTTTATTAAATTTTACAACTGCTTGGGGTAAAACTTCTTTCATTAAATGAAGATCAAATTCAAAACTTTCACTTATTCGATTTAAATCTTCAAGATTATTCCAAGTTTGATAACCAGTATATTTTTTTTCTGTTAAATCTAAATGGAAATGCTTAATTAAATCTTTCAAAATGTTAATTTTTTCTTTTACTTCTTCAAAAGTTTGAGCATTAATTGCCGGTACTATTTTCATAATCTTCAACTTTTTTAATTCTTCTTAAATATTTTTCTTCGTTCTTAAATGGAGTTTCTATAAAGGCTTTAACAATTTTTAAAACTTTTTCTTTAGAAACAAAATCCGCGGCCAAACATAAAACATTAATATTATCGTCAGCTTTTGCCATTTTTGCCATTTCTTCTTCATAAACTAAAGCACCCCTTATTCCTTTAATTTTATTGACAGCAAAACAAACACCAGCACCCGAACCACATATTAATATTCCTAAACTTTCTTTATTTTCTCTAACCATTTCACCGACCTTAAAAGCAAAATCTGGATAATCGTCATTTGGGTCGTAAATTTCATTTCCTAAATCATAAACTTGATAACCCCAATTTTTAAGCTCTTCTTTTAAAAAATTTTTCAATTCAAAACCGCGGTGATCAGCTCCTAAATAAATTTTCATTATTATAATTTTAATCCAAGTATTTCAAAAATTTTGAGAATTAAGAAGATCTAAAGATTTATCTGGTTCAATATTATAGTAATTAATCATAAATTCTACTACTTTTCTAAAAGTCGGAGTTGCGGTTCCAAAAGCTAAAAGTCCTTTTTCTGGTTTATCTAATCTTACCAAAATTAAAAATTTGGGATCAGATAAAGGAAAAAAACCAATAAAACTTGTAATAACATCTTCTGAATATTCATTATCAACTAATATTTGGGCTGATCCTGTTTTACCCCCTATCCCAAATCCTTTTATTTTAGCTTTTTTAGCTTGATTTTCAACAACTCCTTCTAAAATTTCATTAATAGTTGAAATTGTTTTATAAGAAATTACATTTTGAGAAATAATTTTTTCTTTATTAACAAATATTTTATTGTTTGGATAAATTATTTTTTCAACGATTAAAAAATTAGTAATTGTGCCTTTATTGGCAAAAACTTGATAAGCTTGAAGAAGACTTATTGGTGAAATTGAAATACCTTGACCAAAGCTTGCTGTAGCAAAGTTTATATCTCTACCAAAAGGAGGAAATAATGTTTTTAGATTATTTAGATGGATTAAAGGAAAATCTATTTCAGGATTTTGATTAAATCTAAATTTATTAAGATACTTTATAAATCTATTTTTACCTAAAATTTGACTAATATAAACTGAACCAGTGTTTAAAGATTGTTCAAGAGCTGTTTTTAAATCAACTTCTCCCCTACCCTTTTTATCAAAATTGTAAATTGTTTTATTATTCAAAGTTACAAAACCCTGATCGTAATAAGTACTTGAGGGGGTAACCAAATTTTCTTCAAAAGCGCCTGTGTAAAAAAAGGGTTTCATTACTGAACCGGGTTCATAGACTGAGCTAATCCTTGAAATAAATAATGAATAATCTTTAATGCTTCTATAATTGTTAAGATCATAATTGGGACTTTCGGCTATAGCTAAAACTTTTCCATTTTTTGCATTAACAACAACGATTAATCCTCCTTCAGCTTTATATTTTTTTAAAGCCTCATCTAAAATACTTTGAGTTTTTAGTTGGAGATAATAATCAATATTTAAAATTAAGTCTGCTCCCTTAATTGGAGGTTTATATTCACCATATTTTGTTAAAAATCCTGATTCCCCTCTTAAATATTCATCATAATACTTTTCAAGGCCATAAATTCCTTTTGTTATTTTTTCTTTTTCATCGTAAATAGCATAACCCAAAATTGTTGATAAAAGATTATTAAGGGGGTATTTTCTAATTACTTTTTCTTCAAAAAAAATACTATCAAAATTTAATTTTTTCAATTTTTCTTTTTCTTCTTCATTAGCATTTTTCTTTAAAATCAAACTTACTTGAGGATTTTCTTTTATTTTTTCTTTTATCTTTTCTAAATCAATTTGAATTATTTGACTAATTTTTTTTAATTCTTCTTCTCTATTTTTTGATTTTGGAGGAAAAAAATAAACATCATAAGTATAATAAGAAAGAGCTATGGGTATAAGATTGTTGTCTTTATCTTTAATATAGATATTTCCCCTTAATGGCGGTATTAATTTTATTGAATTATTAAAATAATTTTCTATTTCCTGAGCTTTAATTACTTGAATTTCATAAAGTTTTAAGCTTACTAAGGCAAAAAGAATTAAACAAAAACCAAAAAAAACATAAACAAAAAAACCATCACTCTTCAATTTTTTATTTCTCATTTTTTTGAGAAAGCAAAGTCATTGATTCAGGGTAAAGATAAATTATATTTGTTGAAGATACGGGGCTGGCCGGGTGATTAAAATAATTAAGAATTTTGTAATTGGTGCTAAAAAAATTAGTACTTAAGTGGATGCGGTATTTGTTGATTAAATATTTACTTTCTTCCAAATAATTTCTTTCTTTGATTAAGAGAAAAATTAAAATTATTACTCCAGTTAAAAGAATAAAGTTAATTAACGACCAATAAAAAATTGGCGGTGAAAGAGTAGTGTTTTTTCTTTTCCTCATTCTATTTTTTTAAGAGCTCTTAATTTAGCCGACCTTGATTTAGGATTTTTAGCTATTTCTTCTTTTTTAGGTCTAATTACATTTTTAGTAATCAATTCTATTCTTTTTTTTCTTTTCCAATCTTTAATTATTTTTTTTATAACTTTGTCTTCTAAGCCTTGAAAACTAATAATCACTATTTTCCCTCCTTTTTCTAAAACATCTAGAGAATCTTCTAGGGCTATTTTTAAATTTTCTAATTCTTCATTAAGAAAAACTCTCAAAGCCATAAAAACTTTTGTTGCTGGATGAATTTTTGTTTTTTCTCTTTTTGTTTTCAAAATTATCTCACTTAACTCTTTGCTTGTTTCAATTTTCTTTTCTTTTCTTTTCTTAATAATCTCTTTAGCTATATTTTCTGCTTCTCTTTCTTCTCCAAAATTCTTAAATATATAAACTAAATCTTCATATTTGGCATAATTTACAATATCAAATGCTTTTATTTTTATTTCTTTAGGATTAATTCTCATATCTAATGGTTCATCTTTTTTAAAACTAAAACCTCTTTTGGAATTCTCGTAATGCCAATTAGAAATTCCTAAATCAAACACCACCCCCTTGATATTAAAAAATCTTTCTTTTCTAACAACTTTCTTTATCTCTCTGAAATTTTTATTGACTAATTTAATATTTTTTTCCTGCATTTTTTGTAATTTTTTTAAGCCTATTTGGTAAAGTTCGGGATCCCATTCAAAAGCAAGAATTTTACCATCTGGTTTGATATACCTAACTAATTCAAAACTTAAACCTCCTTCTCCAAATGTTGCGTCTATATAGTTTTCGTTTGTTTTTGGATCTAAAATTTCAATTGTTTCTTTTAAAAGAACTGGAGTGTGCATTTAAATCCCTAAATCAGTTAATTTTTCAGCAATATCCATTGCTTGACTTTCACTTTCTTTTTTATATTCTTCCCAAAAAGTTTCATCCCATATTTCTAATCTTGAATACAAACCTACAATTACAACTTTTTTTGTAAGCGATGCGTATTTTCTTAAAGTTTCTGGTATTAATATTCGACCTTGGTTATCAATTTCAACTTGATGGGCTCCGGAAAGAATAAGCCTAGCAAATGCTCTTGAATTAGCCTGACTTAAGGGCAACTTTAATAATTTTTCTACCACCTTTTCCCACTCAGATTTAGGAAAAAGAAAAAGACATTTATCAATACCCCTTGTAATAATTGCCTCAATTCCAAACTCATTTCTAAATTTTGCTGGTATCATTACTCTTCCTTTTTGATCAATGTTGTATTTATATTCACCTATAAGCATTTTTCAATTTTTTAATTATTTTCCACATTTTCCACATAGTTTTCCACATATCACCACTTTTTACCACTTAAATACACTTTACCATTTTTAAATAAATTTTTTAATGAAATGATAGTTTTTAAAAAACAATGATTTATTAATTATTTTTAATTTTTCTTTCACAGCTTTTACACATTTTTAATTTTTAATTAAAAATAAAAATCCCCTCTCCATTTGGAGAGGGGATTACCGCATCCACTTTTATAGGGAGGGCTATGGTTTATTTTTTTCCTTTACCTCCTCCCTTTTTTCTTTGTTGTTTTTTTGCTGCCATTTTTATTTTTTATTTTTATGGGGCCCGACCAAACCCCTTTTATTTGTTGATCAATAATTTTATTTTAAAAAACATTTTTTAAAAATCAATTAAAATTGTTAATAACTTTTTACCATTTCTATTTCTTTTAACATCAAATCAAAAATTACAGACCAATTTCTGCTGGTAAGATGTTTAAGATGAACTCTTGTGGTTTTTCTGTGAAAATAATTCTTTTGCCAAGAGCATGAGCAAAACCAATTTCAATCATTGCTGAAGCCCCTACATATCCTTCAGGATCACAAACAATAAGCGCATCTGATTCTGAAATAGATTTTAAATGATATCTTTCCAACTCAAGAGGACTTAATCCCTCTTCTCCTGTAAAGACTACAAACTCTTCGCCTGGATTTTTTGGTTCAGTAAATCTTGGACTAAGAACTTTTGTTCCTTTTTCTTCTAATTCTTTTTTGACTTTTAAAATATAATCCAAATGTTTTCTAAAACTTCCACTTATGGTTACATACCTAAACTCTTGTCTTACAACTCCATTAATAATATTCGAATCTGAGGGTATTATTGTCTCTATATTATATTTTTCACAAATTGCTTGAGCTATTGCTGAACAAGCCCTTGCTTCGTGCATCCATTGTGGATTATTGGGCATGAGGATTTCAAGTTCTTCAAGTTTTATTTTTTCAAAAATTTCTTTGTTTTTGTTTATAAAATCAGTGATAGAAATTAAAAATGGGTGATCTTCATCTTCAAATAAATCATTCTTTTTCAAAGGATAATTGGCCAAACGCATATAGGTCAATTCACCACCAGTATAAAAAGCAATTTTGGGGTTGTTTAATAGATTTGGAAGAATTTCTTTAACAAACTCAACGACTTTTTCTAGTTCTACTCCTGAGATTGATTGGTTAATTTCAGGAAACTTGGTATTTATTGCTCCAACCCC
>PSMS01000010.1:18283-18576 GCA_040290225.1 Patescibacteria group bacterium
CTGTAGATCCGCCACCAATAATTATCAACAAAATAGGTTCATTTAATGAGCACTTTCCGATTAAAGCCATTTCAAGATAGAAATTTTCCAAATCTTGAGAAATAATATTGAAAAATAAACCTGTTCGTTGAAAAAATTCATCTATAAAAGATATCCTTGCTTCGTGGGTTAATTTTCTAAAAATACCAGTAGCATAAGTTTTAATCAATGCCTCCTTATTTTCTTCTTTTATCGAATCTATTAGCTCGAAAAGTTCTTTTTTGGCTGACCGAGAAATTCCTCCCTCAGGATCA
>PSMS01000011.1:0-13502 GCA_040290225.1 Patescibacteria group bacterium
CCAATAAATATAATTGAATAATCAACATCTTTTTTTCTGTTTCTATAACAGGGTCTTGGTGACCCAAAAAGTCCACCACCTTTAAAAAATAGTTTTGCACAAGTTCCCTCTTTTTTAGCTAACCCAAGATAATATTTACCAGATTGGAATGGCACTGATGGAGTAAGGTTTATCGATTTTTGGGTGCTTTTATTATTTTCTATACCATCATAACAGAGAAAATCCCGATATAATTCCAACGGTGTTCTCAGTACAAAAATAAACGTTTTTGTTTCTTTTTCGACTTCCTGAAAATAATCTCTTTTAAGATAAGTCTCAATCTTTAAAATTATTCCGTTTGCACATATTTCCGTACTTATTGATTTTCCTCCAAATATTTGTCTTCTTGAATCTATTTGAAAAGCAAAGACAATTAAAGGTAAAATAACTAATAATGCAATAATCAATTTCATTTATTTAGTGCGTCCGGCTGGATTCGAACCAGCGACCCCCGTCTTATAAGGACGGTGCTCTACCGCTGAGCTACGGACGCTTATTCAATTCTAATTTTTTTGAGATCTTCTTCGGTTGTTTTTGGAATTTTTATTATTAAAATACCATTTTCATAAAAAGCCCTAATATTATTTTTATCAACACTCTTGGGTAAAACAATTGTTCTTGAAAATGGACCCCAAAAGCATTCTTTTCTTAAATAATCTTGTTCTTCAATATTTTCTGGAGCAGATCTTCTTCCTTTAATAATTAAAACATCTCCTTGAACGATAATTTCAATATTTTCTTTAGATGTTCCAGCAATTGGAGAAACAATTACTAAATTATTATCTTTATAATAAATATCAACACTTAATGTTCCTTCGTTTTCTAAATGAAGTTCTTCAGACATAGGGTTTGAGGGTTGAAATTCTTCGCTCATGTTTTGTTTCAAGAAGATGAATTTCGCTTAAAACGATTGTAAAAATTGTCCATAAAATAGGCAAGATTAATAAAAAACCACCATATAAACTAATTATAATAAAGTTATGAATAAAATGCAATATCGTTGAGGCTATAAAAGCAAAAATAAAAGGAAAAAGTCTTCTGGTATTAATTAAATAAGCATAACCAAAACCAATAATTGCTGAAGCCAAAATATGAAGCAAATTCGGAGATAAAAATCTTAAAATTAAAACTAAATTAGTATCAAGATCTCCATGCTCTAAATAAGTTTTAAGAATATAACCTAAATTTTCAATAAAAGCAAAACCAAATCCAGAAGCCATCATATAAATCATAGCATCAACTGGTTCATCAAAAACTTTAAGAGGAAAAATTAAAAGAAATATTGGTAGGAATTTAAAAAACTCTTCGATAAAAGAAAAAATTAAAAAACCTAAAGCACTTTTAGAATCAAAAAAACCATAATTAATTAATATACCCTCAACAAAGTAACTTAAAAAAGCTCCAACAATTCCTAAAAAAAAGGCAAACATTAAATAAAAAATTGGTTCAGGGTGACAATCTTTTTTGTAAAAATAATAAAACCAAATTAAAGGAAGGAAAAAAGAAAGTAAAAAAGATAAAATCATATTTTTTCAAAAAATAAAGGTTTTTTATTTCCTAAAGCAAAATAAATCAATTGGGTAATATGAGGCAAAAATGGATGAAGAAGTTTTAAAGAATCAATCATAACTTTATCTAAAACTTGAAGATTATTTTTTGTTTCTCCTTTCCAAGATTCAAGATAAAAATCGCAAACTTCATTCCAAAAGAATTTATAAATTCTTTTTAAAGCCAAACCCAATTCAAATTTCTCTATCGATTTTTCAACAAAATTTTTAGTATTTTCTAAAGATTTAATTATTTTTCTATCAGCCTGAGAAATTTTTTTATTTTTTTGATTAGCAAATTTTTCTTTAGTTAGAACATAAAACCTGTAAGCATTCCAAATCTTATTTAAAAATTTTTGTCCTTGCTCTAAAGGCACTTGATCAAATCTTAGATCTTGATGAGCACTTAATTGCCAAATAATTCCAAATCTTAAAGCATCAGTTCCATATTTTTGAATTAAATCCAAAGGATCAATTCCTGTACCTAAACTTTTTGACATTCTTTTTCCTTCTTTAGTCAAAACTGTTGGATGAATAAAAACTTTTTTGAAAGGAGACTTTTTCATAAAATATTTTCCTGAAAAGATCATTCTCGTAATCCATAAATGTAAAATATCCCTAGCAGAACTAACTAAATCAGCTGGATAATATTTTTTTTCTTGTTCGGTGGATAAAATAGCAAATGGCCATAAGGCTGAAGAAAACCAAGTATCAAAGACCTCTTCTGTTTTCTGCCAATTATTTTTTTTACAAATTTTACATTTTTTCTTAGGTTTTCTTCGATCAACAACGTAACTTTTTTCTCCGCAATTTTTACAAAACCAAACAGGAATTGTTTGTCCCCACCATAATTTTCTTGAAATACACCAATCTCTAATATTTTTTAACCAATCAAAATAAGGTTTTTTAAATCGCAAAGGAATAATTTCAACCTCATTTTTTTTAACAGCTTCAATTGCCAATTTAGCCAATTTGTCCATTTTAAGAAACCATTCATAAGAAGGAATAATTTGCAATTCAGTATCACAACGAGAGCAAAAAGGAACTAAATGATTAATTTTTTCAATTTTTTCAATAAGATTTAATTTCTCCAATTCGTTAATAATTTTCTCTCTTGCTTGAAGATAATCTAAACCTTTAAAACTTCCTGCATTTTCATTCATTTTTCCATATTCGTCAATGACTGAAACTATTTCCAAATCGTGTCTTAAGCCAATTTCATAATCAATTAAAGAATGAGCAGGAGTAACTTTCAAAATTCCTGTACCAAATTTTGGATCAACCCTTAGGTCGCTAACAACAATTAATTCTCTATTAATCAAAGGTAAAATAACTTTTTTTCCAATTAGATCTTGATATCTTTCATCTTTTGGATTGACAGCAACACCTGTATCTCCTAACATTGTTTCTGGTCTTGTAGTTGCTATTGTTAAATAACCACCATCTTTTAGAGGATATTTAATATAATAAAGCTTATCAACCCTTTCTTTATACTCTATTTCTAAATCTGATAAAGAAGTAAAGCATCTTGGGCACCAATTAACTGGTCTTAAGGCTCTGTAAATTAGGCCTGCTTTGTAATATCTAATAAAAGCTTCTTCAACCCACCAAACATATTTTTTATCTAAGGTAAATTTTTTTCTTGACCAATCTAAAGAAAGTCCTAATTTCTTAAATTGATCCAAAATTACATTTCCATATTTATCAACCCATTGCCAAACTCTTTCTAGAAACTTTTCTTTGCCCAAAATAAATCTATTTAATCCCTCTTTTTTTAATTCTTTTTCAACTACATATTGAGTAGCAATTCCAGCATGATCAGTTCCTGGAAACCAAACAATATTAAAACCCTTTAATCTTTTATAACGAGCAATAATATCTAAAATAATATTTTCTAAAGTATGTCCCATATGAAGAGAACCAGTAATATTTGGAGGAGCTATTAAAATAATAAAAAATTTTTTACCCTTTTTAGCTTTAAAATAAGGAACCCAGTAATTATAAATTTTTTCTTCAAACTCAAATGGGTTGTAGCGGGTATTATTTTTTAAATAATCAATTTTGATCATTTTAAGTGTATTTTATCATAAAAAAATTGGTAAAATAGATATAAAAGGTGGGGTGGCAGAATCGGGATTGCGCCGGTCTCGAAAACCGGTGGCCATTAAGGCCGTGAGGGTTCGAATCCCTCCCCCACCGCTTGTTTAAAGACTTCTAAATTCTGCTATTTTTTCAATCAAATACTTTAGATCATCAATACTAATATGTTGCTCACTATCTGTTTCTGATTTCCCAACTTCGATTAAAATTCCATCATAAAGATATTCTTTTTCATTAATTTTTAATTTCATAGCTTTTATTGTTTCTGGGACAATTTTTTCTTTCATTTTCGGACCCAGGCTATGACTTGGATCAAAAAACAATAAACAACCCGTAGATTTTTTAACTCTCATTGCTATATAATGAATCGGAGCATTTCGATAATCCTTTTTTTCTGGAACATCAACACCCCTATGAATTAAAATAATTCTTTTTTTATTTAAACCAGAATAACTAACTAATCCCTCCCATGTTTTTTCCATTGAGGTCATTTTTTGATAATTAGGATTATTGGCTCTTTTTAAATAATCTCCTAACCATTTCGGATTTTTTATTCCTAAATACCATTTATTCTTTTTTATAAATTTACCCATAATTAAAATTGGCCAACCAAGTTGCATTACCGCCGGATTCCATAGTAACAATTTATTTTTAGGTATTAATTTTTCGTAAAGAGGAATTTGTAAAAGAGGGTCCATAATTTCAGTTGCTATTAAAAGTCCTGTTTCTTTTATTATTTGCTGAGCAATTTTAACACTAGGAGGAATAATTAATTCTGACAATTTAGCGCCTTTTTTGATTAATTCTAAATTTTTTAAAAAAACTTCAAAGTCTATTCCCATTCCAATTCCCTTTTTATTGAAACTTGTTCTTGATTTCAAACCGACAACCCTTGTACCCCAAACCGCTCTTTTGCCATTAATTTTTATTTCAGCTATTTTGTAAATATCTTCAATATTTTTCTTGCTAATCGAACAAGGACCAGCAATTATTTTTAATCCACTCATTTTTGAAATTTATTTTTTAATAACCCTGACCAAATTTTTTATAATTTTTTTACTTATTTTAATAAAAAATCAATAAAAAACATAATAATTATTTGATTTTAGGTCAATTTTTATGCATAATAAGGAAGAAATCCACAAAAAGGTTGAATTTTTATTTTAGATGAGTTAAAATTTCTTTACAAGGCCCATAAGGGCCTTTTTAAATTGGCCAAAATTAAAAAATTAATTTAAAAAATATGAGTACTGGTTCGATACGTACAATAATACTTCCTCTATTATTAATATTTATTACAGCTAATTTTGTTTTTTCTCCACTCGAAGCTCAAAACACAATTCCTATAGAAGAGGAAAATTTTATTAAAACAGAACCATTGACGAAGAAAATATATTATTTTTCAATTACTGGATATTCTTCTTCACCAGATGAAACTGATGATACTCCTTGGATTACTGCTTATAATACTTTAACTAAAGACGGAATTGTAGCTTCTAATGATCTACCATTTGGTACAAAAATAAAAATTCCTCAACTTTTTGGAGATAAAATTTTCGTTGTTGAAGATAGATTAAATGAAAGAATTAGAGGGGTAATTGATATTTGGTTTCCAAGCAAAGAATCAGCCTTAAATTTCGGAATTTATTATAATGTTTTAGTCGAGGTTTTGGAATGAGATTTATTTTTTTTAATTTCTTTTAAAGCCTCTAAAAAGATTTCTTTTTCATTCCACTCTAATTTGCGGTCTTTATAAATTATAGAATTTTCATTTCCTTTACCAATACTTACAACAATATCACCCTTATTAGCTAATTCTATTAATCTATAAATGCCCTCTTTTCTATCATTTATAATTTCAACAGGTTTTTCAATTTCATATTCTTTTAAATAATTTAAAGCACCAAGCTCTATTGCTTTATTAATAATTTCAGGATCTTCGTCAAATGGATCTTCATCGGAAATAACAATATAAGAACAATATTTTGCTGCTATTTCACCAATTTTTGGTCTTTTCCATTTATCTCTTAATCCTCCAGCTGCACCAATTAAACAAAGCAATCTTTTTGGTTTAAAAATATCTAAAATTGTTTTGTAAAGTTCTTCGATTGAATCAGGAGTATGAGCATAATCAATTATTATCTTAAAACCTTTGGCATCAATAATATCCATTCTTCCAGGAAGACCCTTAAATTCTTTAAGCGATTCAGAAACCAAATTAAAAGAAAGGTTTAAAGCTTTTAAAATAGAAAAAACAGCTAGAATATTATAAAGATTTGTTTTTCCTATTAAAGGACTGAAAAAATTTTTTTCTCCTAAAGTAAACTCAATTCCTTTTTTAGAAATTTTATAAGATTTTGGTTTAACAAGAAAATTTTGATCAAAATTGGTAGCTTCTAGGGCAAAAGCTATTTTTTGTTCAGCTTTAAATTCTAAATAATAATCACTTTCAAAGTCATCCAAATTAACAATTATTGTTTTTTTAATTGGAAAACCCCTTAAATATTTTCTTGTTTTTGATTTTTCAAGAGCCTTAAATAATTTTCCTTTATCTTTTTTGTATTTTTCGTAACTTCCATGATGTTCAATATGTTCAGGATGTAAATTCAAAAAAACAGCAATATCAAAATCAATAAAACTATGCCTGTTTTGCATCAATCCTTCAGAAGTTACCTCAATAACAGCAATTTCACATCCAGAATCAACTGCTTTTTTAAGAAATTTTTGCAAAAAACCCTTGCCTGGCATAGTAAGTCTTTCTGTTTTTTTAATTTCTTCATCGTTAATAAAACTATAATCAGAAGAAGAAAGAGCTACCTTAAACCCTAATTTTTTTAAAAGAAAATAAGTTAAATAACAAACCGTTGTCTTACCTTTTGTTCCTGTTATTCCAATAACAATTATTTTTTTAGAAGGAAATTTATTTAAAAGAGCAAAAAATAATGACCAAAGAAGATGATAAAAGTTTAATAAAAATTTTGGTATATATTTTCTTATTTTGTTTTTCATTTTTGATTTTCTAAAATTTCAATTCTTGACCTTAGATATTGTTGAATTCCTGAATAATTATCAATTCCTAATTTTGGATAAATTCCGTAAACTCCATTAGTGTTATTTATTGTAAAGTAATTTGAAGTCAAAAAACCATTTTTAGTATCTAATAATAAATAGTCAATCTTTATTTGATTTAAATCGTTTTTAAGTGAAGCTAAATAATAAATTTCTTCTAAAGTTAGATTAGTTTGCCAATGTTTTTTGTTGTCTAAAAAGAATTTTAAAATTTTTGTTTTGTCTTTTTCAGAAAGAGAAATAATTTTGTCTTTTAGAGCTTTAATTACTTCTATTTGATTTTTAATTCTAAAAAAATCTCCCTCAGGATGGTGTCTTGATCTTAAAACTAATTCAATTAAGTCTCCATTTAATAGTTTTTTTCCTGGATAAATTGTATAAAAAGTAGCAGCATCAATAACCGGTTCTTTAATTTCAACTTCCAAACCACCAAGATAATCAACCAAGGATTTTACTAAATAAATATCAAAAGCAATATATTTTCTAATTTTTAAACCAGAATAATCAGAAGCTTTTTTTAAAAGAGTTTCAATTTCTTTCTCAGCGTAAAGACCGTTAATTTTGACTAGATTATTTTTAGAATTATAAACAACTAAATCACGAGGAATTGGTATTAAAATTAAATGTTTTTTTTCTAAATTGTAATGGGCTATTAAAATTGAATCAGTATTTTCTCCACCTATGTAATTTGCTCCTGGTTTTCCAAGAAGCAAAATATTTATTTCTTTATTATCTCCGAAATTGAAATTTTTTACAAAATAAAAACCTTCAATTTTCGATAAACTTCCAAGTTTTAAAAAAATTAAAATTAAAATAAAAAAAATTAAAAAAATAAAAAACCTTCTCATTTTTATAATTTTAAACTAAAACTTTGAACTGAAAATCATCTTCAAAATCAATAAAAACTTTCATACCTCTTTTAATTTCTTCTTTTAAAATCATTTCAGCTAATCTTGCTTTAACTATTTCTTCTATTTTTCTTTTAAGAGGTCTTGCTCCAAAAATTGGATCTGTTCCTCTTTTAACTATTTCTTCTAAAGCTTTTTCACTAATTTCTAATTCAATGCCGTGTTTCATTAATAATTCAGTTTTTAAATCATTAAATAAAATCTCAGCTATTTTCATTAACTCTTTCTGACCCAATGGTTTATAAACAACCACCGCATCAAATCTGTTGATTAACTCGACAGAAAAAATTGGAGTTAATTTACTTTTTATATTTTCAGTAACTTCTTCAAAGGGTTGACCTTCTTCAATAGCTTTTTTAATTTCTTCAGAATAAGCATTAGAGGTACAAATTATTAATGAATTTCTAAAATCAACTTCTCTTCCTAAAGCATCCTTAATTAAACCTTCATCAAAAATTGGTAAAAATATTTTTAAAATTGTCGGATGAGTTTTTTCAAATTCATCTAAAAGAATTAATGAATAGGGATTTTGTCTTATTGGTTCAGTTAATTGACCTAAAATTTTTCCATCTTTTGATCCTATTAATTTTTCTAAATCTTCAGGTGTTTGAAATTCAACCATATCTAATCTAATCATATTATTTTCAGAACCATAATAAATTTTAGCTAAAACTTTAGCTGTTTCTGTTTTTCCTACTCCGGTTGGACCAACAAAAAGAAAAGCTCCTATTACTCCTTTTTTCTTTTCTAAACCAGCTCGATAAATTTTTAAAACTCGAGCAATAGCTTTTATTGCCTCTTCTTGATTGACTAATCTTTGATGAATTAAATCTTCTAAATTAATTAATTTTTCTTTTTCTTCTCCAATAGCTTCTTTTATTGGTATTTTAGTAATTGATGAAACTAATTCCCTGATCAATTCTTGATTTACAAAATTTCCTCCTTTACTTTTAACAAGATTAATAGATTCCAAAATAATATCTTCAGCTGATTTTGGTAAAGGTTTTTGTTTAATAAAAGTTTTACAAAGTTTTATAGCTTCATAAATTGCCTTAGAGGAAATTTTTACCTTATACTGATTTTCCCATAAAATAGCCTTTAAAGAAAGAACTATCATAGCCTCATTTTCTGTTATTTCTTTAACTTCAATTTTTTCAAACAGGTAATCAATATTGACTTTTTGTTGCATTTGAATATAACCTAGAGGAGTTGTTGAAGCAATAATAGGAATACTTTTTGAATTTAAAATAGGATTTAAAATTTGCATTACATTTAAATACGGTTCTAAAATTGTCTGATGAATCTCTGGAAAGAATAAAATAATATGACCTGAATCAATTACTTCTTTAATAATTGTTGTTAATCGAGAAAGAAATTTTTCTCTATCTTCTGAATAAAGTAAAGAAAGATCAAGCTTAACTAATCTATAATCTAAAAGCTCTTTAGGAACCAATTCATTATGAATTCTCCAAGCTAAATGAAAAACTATTGTTTCTCTTCCCGAACCATCTTCACCGATTAAAAGAATATTATTTTTCCCACTAACTAATTTATTAATTAAATTCTCAAATTCTTCTTTATGTCCAATTAAAATTCCTAAATTTTGTTGACAGGCATAGAGAGTCAAATCATCACCATAACTGTCTAAAATAGGAGTTGTCTTTGAAGTTAGGGCAGGGTTAAATATTCTTTTCTTTTCCGGAGATGTATGAAAAACAGAAACAGGCTGATAATAATCAAATTTAATTTTTTTATTTTTATTAATGTCCATAAGAATATTTATTAAAATATGTTCTTTTTTAATGTCAAATTTTTCTAAAATTTTTAAGACAAAAGGATCTTCTAAGCTAGCTAAAGCGGTAAAAATTATTAAGTTATTTATTTCGTGATAATTAAAACTATAAGCAATCTCATAAGATTTTTTTAAAAGAAATAAAGTTAAATCAATATAATTTTTTTGATTAGTTAAATCGTTAATATTCTTTCCATTATGATAATAAGACTCGATTTCTTTTAAAATTTCTTCTTTTTTAACTTCTAGTTTTTCGATTACTTCAGCAACTTCTTTTTGATTAATTAATTCTTTTAAAAAAAGAAGATAAAAAAGATCGTTGGGTGTTTTATTAATTTCAGCATAAGTTATAACATCCAAAATTAAATTTCGTGCTTTGTTATTTAATAAATTGTCTAAATTTAAATTGTCAGGGTTATAGACTCTTAAATCTTCTTTTGGGTTTTTATTAATAATTAAAAGAACAATTTCTATTAAGGCCAAAAGTGAAAAAAGAAAAAATAAATTGTTTTTGAAAATCAAATTTTCTTTGAAATAAATTAATAAAAAAGAAAAAGTTAAAAAAATAATTAACAAATTGAAAACTTTTTTAAAATATCTTAAAAGAATTCTTAAATAAGCTGGTAATTTTAAGTAACTATTTTCTAAATAAAAATTCATATTGTTTCAAAAAAAGTATTAAAAAAATAATTGGTATTAAAAGCCAAATTAAGATAATTAAAATTGTAAAAACAAGCAAAAATGAATAAAGTAAACTTCCCGAAATAATCCTTAAAATTCTAAAAGGTAATGAAGCTAAAAGCAAAACAAAATCTTTATAACCATAAAGTGGTTTAAAAAGGTTTCTAAAATTGCTTTTTACACCTATGTCAGGTTCAATTGAATAAATAAAATCTATTGTTTTTCTAAAAATTTTTCGAGGAGTATGATAAAACCAAAAATCAATAAATCTAAAAAAATCTTCTAAAATTAGAATATTTAAAATTTCAATTAAAATCATTAAAATAAAGATCTTTTTTCTTTAATTTCTTCATCTAATTTTATTATAACTTTTCCATAAACTCCATCATAACCAGGCTCAAGAACAACTTCTCCTTTTTCTATTTTTTCTAAAGCCTTAGCTAATTTTGGATAATAAAACTTCATTTCTTCTTTATTAAATTCTCCAATTAAAATATTAAATTCATTTCCAAATTTAGAAACTATATTTTTATAAATTTCTTCTATTTTTTTGCTTTCAGGAGTTAAATTTTCTATTTGAGCTATTATTTCTGAAAGGGGTGGTGTTTTTTTAAAAGGTGGTCTTTTGGGGTCAATAAAATCTTTTGGTCTTTTAGCTAATTTTTCAATCCGACTCATTACTCCAATAGTTAATTGTTTATTACAAACAGGACAAATATAATTATTAGCTTTTGATTCTTCTGGATCAAATCTTATTTGACAAATTCGATGACCATCATAATGATATTTTCCTTCTTCAGGAAAAAATTCAATTGTCATTAAAATTTTATTTTTTTCATTTGGATTTTTTAAAGCTTGGTAAATGTTTTTATAAGTTAAATGTTCAATTTCAAAAACCGTAGCTTCTCTTCCAATTCGGTGGGGATAAGGAGAATGAGAATCAGAAAAAGAAACAATTGAGAAGTTATCTAATTCAGGTAAGCGCCAATTCATATTTGGATCAGAAGAAAGTCCAGTTTCAACAGCAGTAATATAATTGAGATAATCATTAAAAGCCTCATAAATTGAATCAAAACCAGACATTGAACCATAAAGTGAAAACCAGGGAGTCCAAATATGGGCTGGGATGAAAATTGGTTCCTGATAAATATCAAGTAAAATTTTTAAAACATCAAGAACATCCAACCCCAAAATTGGTCTTCCATCTGAAGCTAAATTTGAATAAAGTGATAATTTTTTATTGAATTTTTCTGCAATTTCAAAATTTGGCAAGATAACTAAATAATGAATCCGATAAACATTATTGCCCCTTTTGAAAATAGAGCTCAATTCACCTCCGATTAAAAAATAAACATTCTTATCTTTATTGAAATGGTTTATTTTGTTGCTAATTTTAGGATTAAGTTGGAAAACACCTTGATTAACTTCAATTAATTTTTCTTTTATTTCTTTAAACCATAAAGGATGAGTGAAATCTCCAGTTATTAGAAGATCTAAGCCTTTTAATTGTGAATAATAAACTAAATTTTCTAAATTTAAATTTTTTGAACAGCCACGAGAATATTTGGAGTGAAGATGAAGGTCAGAAAAAATTCTCATTAATTTAATTCGGGGTGGCGGGACTCGAACCCGCAACCTCTGGCACCCCATGCCAGCGCGCTAACCATTGCGCCACACCCCGAAATTTAGCTCAACAAATCACTTAACTTTCTCTATCATTTTACCAAATTTAATTTACAATTCGAATCAAGGTATTATAACCCCAGAATATATTAGAAAATATGTTAAAATTTAACTTAAATTGTAAATAAACTAATTATGATTATGGGAAAAGTACCAAAGATTAGAATAATAGGCACAGCTTCTCCTGAAGAAAAAAAGAAAGTTAAAGAAAAAATCAGACGAGCTCTTTTTGAACATTTTAAATCTTTATCCGAGGAGGAAAAGAAAATGTTTAAAAAATTTGAATACCCTAAATCAGAAATTGAGCTCGCTCTTATAAATTTTGCCAATAAAATAACCAATGAACTAATGAAAGAAGCAGGTGTAGAACCTTACGATATTCCACCAGAAAATTATCACATTCTTCCACCAGAGTTATATAAACGATTAGCTAGTGATCTTTATGTTGCACAAGGTTCTAGAACTAAACAAAGAATA
This sequence comes from Patescibacteria group bacterium, assembly GCA_040290225.1. GTDB lineage: Bacteria > Patescibacteriota > Minisyncoccia > UBA6257 > HR35 > PSMS01. The sequence continues at coordinate 12,297 of PSMS01000011.1, forward strand.
CTTTTTAACGCAGAGTATTTTCGAGATAATCCTGTATATTTTGGGGCTGTTGTTTTTCACGAAACACTTCATCTCAAGACTCCCCTTTGCATAAAGGTTAATAAAAAAGACAATAAAACAGAAAGAACACTTTACCGGGTAAGTGTATGTATATATCACTTAGAAAGATATCCTTTTTACAATAAATCTCACATACATTTTTGTGGTTTAGAAGAAGCTATTATTTCCAAAGCAGAAAAAAATTTTTTACCCAGACTTCTTGAATTACCAGAGTTAGTAAAAGAAAAAGAGTGGTTAATGTCTAAGGAAGCTAAAAAATTAAAGAAAAAATTAGCAAAAAAAGAAGGAATTCCAGAAGAGGATATTATTTGGGTTGGTAAAAAAAGAGAAGATGGCTGGATAGCTCTTTTTTATCGTCCACAAATAGAAGTCCTTAATTATGTTTGTTCTGAAATCCAACAAGAGTTTTCTGGTCAATTCCAAACTGCTGATGATGTTTTTAAGTTATTTTTGAAAGCTCATTTTACCGGAAACCTTTTAACTATTAAAAGACTTGTAGAAAAAACTTTTGGCAAAAGAAGCTTTTTAGTACTTGGTAATATGACAACTGACCACGAAAGCGGTGTTTTGCATCTTGAAACATTAAAAGTGTTTAGAAGAGATCAAATAAGCCAAAAAAAACATAAAAAACCATAAAAAAAGGCGTAACGATTTGTCATCGTTACGCCTTGTACATAGAGCTCTCCTGGCAAGCGCTGTTGACGGTAATGTTTCACCGAAGACGTGAAGAGTGTTGTGCCGATCCTACTCCGTTACTTCACTTTAGGTCGTCGGCCGTGAAGTCCTCTACCCTGCGGACCCTGTCCGGCCAGACTGAGGGCCATGGTTTGTTTCCCTTAACCGGTGAGTGTTCATCGCAAAACTTACCACCCACAATCTTCTTGGTGGACAGATCCCGGATAGTCTTACAATCGCAGTTGTATTCTTCGATCTCAAACCGCTCCTTGCCCATGACTTTCACCTCCTTTCTCAGGCTTATGTTTACTCTCTTCCGCTTCGGCAAACATTGACCGTCATTGGTTGCCAGGAGAGCTCTTTCTTTTAGAGTTAGAGACCTACATCCATTATAACATAATCAAAAATTTTTGTCAAGATTTTTTAAGGACCCCAGATTTCAGAAATGGACGGTTCATAAACCACTTTTGG
>PSMS01000011.1:13512-17502 GCA_040290225.1 Patescibacteria group bacterium
TGTGAAGTGCTAGTTCCGCTTCACCAATCTCCTTTTTTACTCTTTTTTTAAGGGCTCCGAATTTCAGAAATGTGCGGTTCATAAGGTATTTTCGACTCGGGATTGGGAAATTTATTCTCATCTATTTAAATTAGTTGATATATTTCTATTTGATTTTTCAAAAAGAAAGTTTATTGGATCTAAATAGCCGTATTTTTGTGGATAGTCAGGTGTATAACCGTAACAAAAATTTGGCTCTCCATCTTGTCTTTGGCAGGCTTTTCCACCAAAAGGATTTTCTAAAACAGGTGCTTTTTTAAGTTCAAAATGTAAATGAATATCAGGAGCTAAATTATTATCACAACCATCAGGACCAACCTTCCAATAATTTTGACAACCATAGCCACTATTGCCTACCTTGCCAATTATTTCTCCTTTTTTAACTGTTTCTCCTTCTTTAATATTATTCTCAATTGAAGAAAGATAGGCATATAAAGAATAAATTTTTTCATTATTAATTTGATGTTCAATAATTATTGTATTGCCCAGACCATGATCTTTTCCATCATTGAGTTGGATTTTTACTACTTTACCATCAAAAATAGCATAGACTGAAAGATTTTCTGTTTCCGGATTAGGAGCTAAATCAACTCCCGCATGTTGGTAATAATCAAACTTTAAATTTTCTGTTCCAGAATATTTTCTTGTTTTTCTGAAGGGATTGTTAAAGCGTTGACGAATCCAATAATTTTTATAATCAACTGGTGGATGAAATTCTGATTTAATTTCTAAATCATCAAAAGTTTTATAGACAATTACTTGATCACCTGGTTTTGCAAATTGATAAATTTCTTTGGCAATCTCATCTTCAAATCTCAAACAACCACCAGTAAAATCAGAGTTAACTCTTCTGCCATCAGGATAGTAAGGAATGCCGTGCATAAAAAAATCTTCGTAGATTTGAATTGAATAAGGCATTATTACTGGAAAAAGCGAAGAGAGATGTTTTTCTTTTTTTATTCCTACTCTTAAATAACCAGTAGGGCTCTGAAACCATTGTCCTTCAGGTGCTTGATATAATAAAGGCAATATCTTAATGAGTTTTCCTTCATCATATAAAAGAACTTTTTTATTCGTTAAATCAACCTCTATTCCTCTTTTTTCTTTCAGTTTTGGTTTTTTAAAACAAAACTTTTTATCATCTTCTTCTAAGAATTCAATCTGAGGTGAGCAAAAATTTTGTTGACTTGGCAGAAAAGAAAAACTACTGGCAAGCAAATTTTTATCACTAAATTTTTGACCAACTTCAATTCTTATCTCTTTTTCTGGCAATAAAAAAATAACAAAAATTATTAGAAAAATTAAAATAAAAATTAAACTAAAAATTAAATAGTATCTCATAAATTTAATTTTATCTCTATGAACATTGAAAATAATAAGATAAAATGGAAAATATTTAAAATTATAGGTTAGTTCGTCGGCAATATAGTGTTATATAATTTATTTTTATTTTATATATCTTATCTTGAGGTCTATCTGCGAATAATCTAAACCCGATGCATAATTTTGTTATGATCGGGAGGATGAAAAGAAATGAAGGAGCTAATAAAACGATTAAAGGCTTCTTGGGTAGCATTTTTAAACCCCGAGCTGGTTCAGACAAAAGATGAACTGACAGGTGCTTTTAATAGACTATTTTTTAAATATTTAACTAAATTTGAACTGGCTCGGGCTAGAAGGGGTCAACTATTTTCAATTGTCTTTTTTGATCTAGATAATTTGAAGGAGATCAACGATAAAAAAGGACATAAGGCAGGTGATCTTTATTTGAAAGAGTTTGCCCAAACTGTTCTGTGCCATATTCGTTCTACTGATTTATTCTGCAGGTGGGGAGGAGATGAATTTATTCTGTTATTGTCTGGAGCTGGTCCGACTGAAGCGGAAAGGGTTGTTACACGGATCTACCAAAAATTCCCTTATTTTTCTTGGGGAATAAGTTCTTGGCAGGAAGGAATGGATTTGGAGAAAATGATCGAAGAAGCGGATTCAAAGATGTATCAGCGAAAGAGAGAGAAGAAGATAAAATTATAGATTTTATTATCGAGATATCAAAGATCTGTTTTTGCTAATTTTTTAAAATGTGTTAATATAAATTAAAATAAAAATTAATTTAAACAATGAGAAAGAAATTTAATTTATTTTCAGTTTTAATAATAGTCACCTTAATAGGAATACCTCTTTCAGGGTTGACTCAAAATCAAGAAAGAAGAGGAGAAGATTTATTCATTGGCGGAAGTCCAACTGCTTTAGATCTTGCTTTTGCTATTTTAACAACTAATACAGCACCATTTTTAGTTTCTGCTGAAAAAACTGGAAGAGATATTCAATTTGAAGTCTATTCAATCTCCCTTCAAGGTTTTCCAACAGATGGTTCTTCCTGGGCTTTAATTAGCACTGGAAAAGCAAGCGATATAGCTGGAGAAGCTACAACTTTTTATTCCTATAATACTGGAGGACCCACTTCACCACCCTACAGTCATCGTGGCAATCCTTCTTATGATATAGCTACTCTAAGCCTGACTTTATTTATTCCCCCTGGAGCTACAACTCTCAGTTTTGATTGGAGATTTGCTACTGAAGAAAATCCTACTTATATTGGTCAATTTGTTGATTGGGCAAGAGCAATTGTTACCACTCCAGATGGTCAAAGTGTTAATATTCTTTTACTTCCTAATGGCAAACCAGTTGATGTTGACAATGCTCTTCCTTTCTCTAATCCTGTAGGATGTTCATCTTATTTTCCTTGCCCTCCTTTTCCTGAACCAAATGATACTGTCTATAATGCTATCACTGGCAATAGAGAAGTTTACGGTATCTATAAAGCTTCTTTTGATGTAAGACCTTACGCTGGTCAGACGATCAGAATAGATTTTCAAATTGCTGATGAAAATGATCCAATTTTAGACAGTGCTTTATTCATTGATAATCTTAATCTTGAAATTGAAGAATCATTAATAGTTCCAACTGAATTTTGGGTTGAGATAAAAAAAGATGGAGAATGTATCTATCAGGATGAAAATTTAACTACAAAACTTAAATGTTTTCCTCAAGGCTGGGTTTTGAAAATTCCAAATCCTGAAAAGAAAACTTGGGAAAAAATTCCAACTATTACAAAAATTGAAGATGTCACTGATGGTGTTTCTGGCTGGACAAGGAAAGAATTTTTAAACTATAACCCAAATAAACAAGAAGAATGGAAAAGGAAAACTGAAAAACTAGATCCTTCAAAAAACCCTAGAGAGGGCGGAACCATCCCCATAATTTTAGAAGCAGTAAATAGATATTACAGTAATATTGATGTAACAAATTCTCTTTATGGAACTGGTGGGGGTAGAGATGGAAATAATGACTTCCAGAAATTTATTAAAGGTTCACTTTTCCCCAAAGAACTTATTCTTGCTATAGCAGCACAGGAATCGGGGCCAGAATTTAATAACGAAATATGTTCCTTTGCTAAAGATGGTGGAATTGGAATCATGCAAATTACCTCTCTTAGTTATAAGGGTTTAGGTAGTGGTTTAGATAATTATTCTAAAAAGAACGATTGTAATGCAAAAACCGGTTGGATTGGTGAGTTTAGTAAATATTACTCTAATAGTATGCAAGGAATATATGCTAATATCAAAGACGGATTTAGGGTACTTCAAGAAAAATACCGCCAAAAATGTCCAAAAGAAAGCATTGTTTTTAATGGTCTAGAATTTACCTGTCAAGATATCGAAAAAATTCTAATTGTATGGGGGTATAACGGTTTTGCCAAGGATAAAATAACTGGTGAGTATAAGGGTACTTATCTTAAAGATGTGGCAAATAAACTTGCGAGGCTTGGCGAATATTTTCCAGGAATAATTTACGACAATAAAGACAAGCTAATTGAAAAACTCGAGCTTGCAAATAAAAATAAAAAAACTATCAAATTATACAGTCCAGCACAACTTCAAATTATTGACC
>PSMS01000012.1:0-16672 GCA_040290225.1 Patescibacteria group bacterium
TGCAGGAAAAGCAGCTGAGGCTAAAGCAAAAGGAATAGCAAATAAAACTTCATTTATTTTAACAACTGAATTATAAATGCCAACTTCTTTAACATTTCTGAAATAACCTAAAATTAAAGTGTCGATATAAGTTATTAAAAGAAAAATAAAATTAGCGATCCCGATTGCCCAACTTTTTTCAATAATTTTTAAAGGAGCTTTTAATTCAAGATATTTTAAATAATTAAAAATTAAATCTTTTCTTAAAAGAAAAAAAGTTAACAAAAAACCCAAAAAACCTCCAATTAAATAAGCATAAGAAAGAAAATAGGGATTAGGAAAATTTAAAAGAAAATAAAGCCCCGAAATCAAAATAACAAAATTTGTAAATGAATGACTTAAAGCTTGATACTCCATTCTTTCTTTGGCTCTAAAAAGAGCATAAAGAATTTCTCTTAATATGTCGAAAAAGACAAAAATTATTAAAACATAAAAAATTTTTTTACTTAATTCATTTTTCAAAACAAAATCCTTAACTATTAAAGCAATTATTAAAGAAATAAAAAAGAAAAAAATAAAAGAAAAAATAAAATCAGTAATAATTTTTCTTTTTTCTTCTTTTTTTTCAATCAAACTTCTAATGAAAATCGGTACCATTCCAAAATCAGGAATAACCGAAAAAATCAAAACAAAATTCATAGCTAAATAAAAAATTCCTTGAAATTCTGGTCCCAAAATCCTAAAACTTAATATTACTAATACTGCCCTAAAAATACTTCCTAAAATTCTTGACAAAGCTAACCAAAAGGAGTTTTTAACAATTGTTTGTTCGGTTTTTAAATTTTTTAATAAAAAGTCTTTTATTTTTCTAATCATTTTGATTTATAATTAAAACAAATGCCAAGTTTAAAATTTTTTCTCTTTCTTGATTTTTTAAGAGATATTTTAATTTTAATTCAAGTTTTGTTAATTTTTTATTTAATTTTAAAAAGATTTTCAAAAGATCCAAAAAGCGGCCTCTTTTTATTATTTCAATTTTTCTTCTTATCACTTTCTATTTTTTTAATTGTTAACTACCTCAAAACAAATTACCCCTATTTAAGACCTATAAGTTATTATTTTGAAGAAAGACAACAATTTGATAGTTTTCCGTCATCTCATTCCGCTTTTTCTTTTGCTTATTCTTTTTTTCTTTTACCAATTAATTTTAATTTTTTTATTTTTTCTTTCTTTATTTCTATTTTTATTGCTATCTTAAGCGTTCTTTCCTTAGCTCATTGGCCAATGGATGTTTTTTTTGGTTTTTTTATAGCTTTTTTTATAACTTTAATTATTAAAGAAATATCATATTCTTTCCATAGGTTTTATTTTCATAATCGAAAAGAAAAAACCCAAAAGGTCTTTTAGATTTTTAATTAAATAAATATCTCTTTTCTCAGTTTCTTCTTTGATTATTCTTTTTGTTTCATAAAGTTGATGAATTTTTTTAGCAAAATTTAAAAGAAATTCATAAAATAAATTCGGTTTTAATTCTTGAGAAATAATCAAAATCAAATCCTTAAATTTATGTAAATCACGAAAAATATTTATAACTATTTCATCTTCGATAAATTTTTGAGCAATAATTTGTGGATCAATTTTTGAAGGGATTTTTAAATTTAATTCTTTAACTTTTTCTAAAATACTATTTAATCGAGCATAGGCATACTGACAATACCAATAAGGATTTTCTTCAGATTGTTTTTGGGCCAATTCTAAATCAAAACCCAAAGTAGATTCTGGCGTTATGTTGGCGAACATAAATCTTATAACTCCTGGATTAATAAGTTCTAATAAATCATTTAAACTTATAAAAGTTCCTCTTCTTTTTGACATTTTTAAAAATTCTTCTTCTTTCTTTAAAAGAACATGTTGATAAATAATAAATTTTAATTGAAAGTCTTTAATTGTGAGTATTTTTAAAGCTGCTTTGAGTCTTCGGGCATGATCAAGATGATCAGCTCCTAAAAAGTTAATTGCAATTTTAAATTTTCTGATAAAAAATTTATTGTAGTGATAAAGGATATCTGAAAAAAAGTAAGTAGGCTCTCCATTACTTTTTATTAAGTATTCATCTTTTATCTCCCCAATTTTAGTTAGTTTTAAAACTATAGCCTTATCTTGCTTTTCAATTAATCCTTTCTTTTTATAAATATTTAAAACCTTATCAACCAAATTTTTATTCTTATAAAGATCTGATTCAAAAAAGTAAAAATCAAAAGTTGTTTCAAGTTCTTTTAAAGATGGTTTAATTATTTTTTCTAAAATTAAATCAGCTGCTAATTTTCCAATTTTTTGAGGATCATCAATTTTTTCGATTTTATTTTTTATTAAATCAGCAATTATTTTTACATAATCACTCTTATAAAAATTTTCTTCCCAAGGAATTTTTTCTAAAGCAGCTAAAATTGATTTCCCTAAAACTTCTATTTGATTTCCCCGATCATTAACATAATATTCTTTGAAAACCTTAAAATTAGCTAATTTTAAAAATTCTACTAAAATATCTCCTAAAATAGCTGCTCTAATATTACCCATATGAAGTGGCCCAGTAGGATTAGCTGAAACATATTCAACTATAACTTTTCTTTTTCTTCCATAATCAACTCTAAAGAATTTTTCTTTATTTTTTATAATTTTTCGAATATCTTTTAAAATTATATTTTTAGAGAGATAAAAATTAAGATAATTGTTTTTAATTTCTATTGGGTCGAAAAAAACTTTAAATTTTTTCTTTATTTCATTTAAAATCAAATCCTTTTTTGAGGGAGCAATTTTATCGATTAAAAATAAAAGATTAGTTGAATAATCACCCAATTTTTCATTTTTTATTAAGAAAAATTTAAGTTCACTAATTACTTTTTGATATTCCTCTTTTTCTAAAAATTTTTTCAAAATAATTTTAGTTTTTCTTTCCAATTGATTAAGTTGCATAATTTAATTATATTTCTTGAGGAAAATTTTTTCAAACAGGTCTTTTAAAATTTCCATATAATCTTCTTTTCCTCGCTCAACCAAATCCATTTTATCTTCTAAATCCTTAGTAAAACTTTCACTTATGTATTCAGCATATCTTTTATTTAAGTAATTAAAAATTTTTTCTCCCCAATTTATTGGAATAAGATAACCAGATTTATTAATAATATATTTTCTTTCTAAAAGGGTTTGGATAAAAGTAGCATAAGTAGATGGTCTTCCTAATCCTCTTTTTTTCATTTCTTCAATCAATTCGCCTTGAGAATAATGAAATATTTTTGAAGTTCTTTTTACATTTAATTTATCTACTAAAAATTCTCCTTCTTTGATAATTTTTTCCTTATTTTCCCGACTGAAATTTAAAAATCCTTTTTCTTTTATTTCTAAAATTTCTTCTTGTTTTGTTTTCAAAAGATTATTTAAAGAAATAAGTATTTTTCCTTTAATTACTTTAGCTTCTTTGGTTTGTGAAGCCAAGAATCTGTTAAAAATTAAATTATAAAGTTTTAAATGATTACTAGTTAAATTTCTTTGACCAGTAACTATTAATTCTTCGATAACATCTTCAACATCTAAAGATTTTGTTGGTCTAATTCCTTCATGGGTTCCTTGCTCCCCCCAAGATCTTGGATAATAAAGATTATGTAAATTTTCCTTTTCTAAATATTCTAAAGCTAAAAATTTACCAAAATCAGAAATATAAGTTGAATCAGTTCGGTGATAAGTAATTAAACCATTTTCAAATAAACCTTGAGCCAACTTCATAGTCAAATCACTATTAAATCTTAAATATTGAAAAGCATCTTTTAAAAGAGTTACTGTCTCATAGGGTGGTAAAGGATTCAAATTTTTTTCTTTTTTTGATAATATTTTTATTGATATTTTTAACTCTTTTTCTTTAAATAATTTTTTAATCTCTTTAATTAATTCTTTGTCTTCAGTCAAAAATCGATAAAAACTACCATTGGTTTCAATATTAAGGCTATAAATTTTTTCTTTAGTTTTTTGATGTCTTTCTAAAATCCAACCTAAAATTGGAGTTTGGACTCTTCCAGCTGAAAGATTCAAGTTTTTAAAATGATTTTGGATTTTTTCACTTAAATAAAATCCAACCCATCGATCAGAAATTCTTCTTAAAAGTTGGGCTTTAACTAAATTTAGATTAATATCTCTTGGTTGATTTATTCTTTTTAAAAACTCAGCCTTGGTAATTTCGTGTAATTCTATTCTTTTTATATTTTGATTATAAGGGTAGAGATAATTAAACAAATCAAAAGCTATTTTTTCTCCCTCAGTATCTGGATCAGTTGCTAAAAAAATTTCATCAACCTCACTAGCAATTTCTTTTAAACTTTCAATTAATTCTTTTTTAGTAAAAATTCTATCAGATTTGCAAATAGGACAAATATTTTCTTTATAATCTAAATGTCTTTGGCAATTTTGGCAAATTTTAATAAATTGAAAATGGGGAATAAAAATATTATTTATCTTTTCAACTCCGTAATAGCCATTAGAATAAACTAAATCGGCAAAATGACCCATTGTTGCACAAATATTTAAATGTAAATTACCAATGGAAATTTCGTAAATTATCAATCCATTTTTTATTCTCCGAGCAGGTTTACCAAAAAAATTAGCGATTGTTTTTGATTTAGTTGGTGATTCAACAATAACCAAAACTGTTTTTATAGGATCTTTAAAAATAAATTCTTCTCCCCTCAAAACTTTTTTAACTATTTCTCGATCTTCATCAATTTTTTTAAAAATTTCTTCAAGATTAATTTCATTAATTTCTTTAAATATTGTTTGATAACCTAAAATTTTCAATTTTTCTTCTAAATGTTTTAAAATTTTAATTTCTTCTGTCAAAATTAAAGAAAATCCCTTTGTCAATCCTAAAGGAAAAAGCCTAGAGGTTCTTCCTGAAGCTTGGAGATAACCCCTTGGATCGGAAACAATTAAAATTAACCCATCTTTTTCTTTTTTCAAATAAATTCGAGGATGATTTTCAATTTTTTCTATAAATTCATTTTCTTTTAAAATTTTATCCCAAAAACTTCTAATTGGTTCTAGTCTTTCTAATAAACTCTTATTTTCTAAAACATTTTCTTCTTTTAAGAAAGATATTTTCTTGAGAAAATTTAAATTTTTGTCAATAAACTTTTTTTCTTCATTGTCTAAGAGTTCTCTTAATGTTAGTGAAATAAGAAAAAGTTGAGTAGGATTAAAGGAAAGTTTTAAAGAAAGAATAAACTTAGGGACTCCAACAAAAATTGAATATCTTACTTTTTGAGGCAAATCAATTCCTCGAGTTAATGGATTTCTAATATTGGAAAAGCCAACAATTACTTGAATTTCATTATTTATAAATCTTTCCCTGTTTTTTGAATTAAATTTTTCATAAGAAATTGCCTTTATACCATTTTTTATTAGAAAATTAACATATTCATTTAAATCATCTTTATTGTAATCGCTACTTAAAAATACAAAACCTCCTTCACCAAATTTTTTGATCCAAAAAAGAGATTCCTGCCACAATTTTTCTTTTTCAACAATCTTGTAAGTTTCTTCAATGTTTCTTAAATAAGTTGTTGAGGAGCCAATTTCAAAACCCAAAAGTTCTCTAAAAAGATTTATTCTTTTAGTTTTAGGAGTTAAAGTAGCTGAGGCAGCAATAATTATTCCTTTTTCATTTTTATTAATTTCTAATTTTTCAATTTCTTGAAAGTCATATTTGTTTCTTATTTTTCTTTTAAGATCAATTATTTTTAAAGCTCTTTCTATTTCTTCATCAGAAAACTTTGATAGTTTTAATACTTTATCAATATTTTTTGGTTGTCTGATTAAAGAATCAGCATCATCAATGAAAACAAGATCAAAATTTTTAGGGATAAGTTCGAAATTTTTATGGAGAAAATTAGATGTTGAAACAAGAATATCAAAATCTTCATTAATTAATTTTTCTTTATCTTCAGGACCCTTAATAGTTAAAATTTTTTTATCTGATTTTATTTTCTTTAATTTGCTTTCAATTTCCCTTAAAAGAATTTTCGAGGGTACAAGATAATAAACTTTTCCTTTAAGAAAATGAGAAATTACTATTCCAAAAGTAGTTTTTCCTATTCCTGTTGGAGCAATAATTGAAAATGAATCTCCTTTTAAAACCCTTTTTACCCAATAAAGATTAAGTTTAAATGGAGGATAACCTAAATTCTCTTCAAAAAATTTTTTATATTCTTTTAATTTTTGGTAAATATAATAATCATCAGCAAAAAATTTTAAATCTTTATTATTCAACCTTTCTTCTTTAATTTCCCATAATGATTTTTTAAAAAATAAAAAATCTTTTTCACATAAACCATAATTATAAATTTCTTCAACTAAAGCGCCACTTTTGTCTACAGGACAAATATCTAAATAAAAAACTGGCAATTTTTCTTTCATTATTATTTTTTAATTTTATCAATAATTTAAAGTTTTATTAATGCTTATTTAATTTTCGTCATCATCAAATTAGTTTTAGTCATCGGATATTAAGTTTTATTTCAAATAATGATCAAAAAAGTTGTAAAATTTTTAATAATATAATAGAGGAGTCGATCTATTAATTTTTCTTTAATAAAAATGAATTTTAGAAAAATAGATGAGAAAATAATTAGATTTTTAAATAAAATATGGCAACCCTTTTCGAGGGTATCTTTATTTATTGTTTTCTTTTATTTTGGTTTTTTAAAAGTTTTAGGATTTAGTCCAGCAAGTCCATTGGTTGAATCACTTTTAAATAAAACGCTTCCTTTTATTTCATTTGATAAATTTATTATTTTATTTGGCTTATTTGAAATGTTAATTGGTTTACTTTTTATAATTCCTAAACTTGAAAGAGTTGTTATTTTTTTATTAATGATTCATATGATTACTACTTTTTTACCTCTTGTTTTACTTCCGCAATTAACTTGGCAAAAATTTTTAGTACCTACCTTAGAAGGTCAATATATTATTAAAAATTTAGTAATTATTTCATTAGCATTTGTTATTGGTGCTCATTTAGGTAAAAAAGAATAGGTAAATTGGAGAAATTTTAATTTTTGTTAATTTGATTAAAAAATGGTTTAAATTTTTAGGTTTTTGTTTAAAAATTAGTATTTCAAATTTAAATGAAAATTGATATACAATTAATATAAGAAAAATGCCAAGAAGAAAAAAAACCCAACAAATAGAAAATTTTATTTTTAAAGATCCTTATCATCATCAAGAATTAGAATTGAAAATGGTGCCTATTGAAAATTTGACTGTTATTCCTCATCAAAGAAAACCTAGTCCTTATCATGTCAAACATTTAGTTCAATCAATTGAAAGAATTGGATTTATTGTTCCGGTTATTGTTGTTTCTAGGGGTGATGGGATGTATATGATTATTGATGGTCAACATCGACTTTTAGCAGCTAAAGAATTAGGAATTAGAGAATTACCGGTAATTGTTGTTTCAGAAAAATTAGCCCAACTAATGATGAACTTTAATATAGAAAAAGAACTTAATATTAGAGAAAAATCTCATGTTGCGATTGCTCTTTATCGACAATATCTTGAATTAAACCCCGATCTTTTAGAATCTGATCCAGAAATTTCTGATGCCATTGAAAATGCTTATTATGTTACTTTAGGTATAGCCTATGAAAAACAAGAAAAACTTTCGGGTAGTTCTTTTGAATCAATTTTGAAAAAATGCGATTTCTTTTTAGATGAAAAACTACCAGATGCTTTGAAAATAAGAGAAGCAAGATCTGAAAAAGTAATTCAAGCTAATATACTAGTAAGAGATATTGCTCAAAAATTAAAGGAAATGGACAAATGGCATCCTTATATTTATCAACAAATAATTTCTTATGCAAATCCATATAAAAGAAAAAGATTACCAACGGAATTTGATGATTTGTTTAATATATTAATTGAAAATTTAGAAAAGGCAAAAGAAAACCCCATGATTGTGTTAAAAGAAAAATTAGAAGAAATTTAATGATTTATCAAAATATCCAAATAAAAAAATTAAAACACGCAACTTTTCAAATTTTTTGGAATGATAAAGTAATCTACATTGATCCATTTCGGTTAGAAAACAATTTACCAAAAGCTGATTATCTTTTTATAACTCATGAACATTTCGATCATTTTAATCCAGATGATATTAGAAAAATATTAAAAGAAGAAACAAAAATTATAACTATTGAATTAGTTGCCAAAGAAATTAAAACATGGATAAATACTGACAATTTAATAATTGTTGAACCAAATAATTATTACGAAATTGATGATTTTTCTTTTCAAACCACTTCCGCTTATAATATTAATAAATTTCGAGCTCCAGGAGAGGTTTTTCATCCTAAAGAAGATAAAAGAGTCGGTTATGTTTTAAATTTAGATGGAGTAAAAATTTATCATTGTGGTGATACTGATTTTATTGAAGAAATGAAAAAACTAAAAGATATTGATGTTGCTCTGATTTGTGTTTCAGGAACTTATGTTATGACACCAGAAGAAGCAGCAGAGGCAGTTAATTATTTTAAACCAAAAATAGCTATTCCAATGCATTATGGTGAAATTGTCGGTTCAATTGACGATGCTTATAAATTTAAAGAATTAGCTAAAGTTGAAGTAATTATTGATTAAAAGGTCGAAAATAAATAAAAAAACACAATGGAAATATTAGTTGGAAAAGTTAAACATTTTTATGGACATATTCCCGCAATTGTTGTTGAATTAAATGAAGATTTAAAAATTGGCGATAGAATTTCTATTAGAAAAAAGAACGGAGAAGAAAGATTTAATCAAACTGTTGAATCAATGGAAATTGAAAGAAAAAAGGTTCAAGAAGCTAAAGCGGGAGAAGAAGTGGCAATTTTGGTAATTGGTAAAGCAAAGACTGGAGATTTAGTTTATAAAATTTAAAAATTTAAGTTAAAATAAATAATAAGGGGCGAGAAATTAAAATAAATAATTTCAAAAATGAAAAAATTATTTATTTTATTTTTAATTTTAGCTGTCGGATTAAGTATTTTTGTTTTAGCTGAGGAGGTCAAAGTAGAAAACCCAGAAATTAAATATAAACCACTAAAAGAAAAAGGAAAAGAAGTAGAAGTAGAAAACCTAGAAGTTAAATATAAACCACTAAAACTTGAATTAAAACTTCCAAAGCTTAGCGAAAAACAACTCGGTGAATTTAAAAAACTTGATGATTTTATTAGAGAGGAAGTTGCCGAACATCCAGGAGCAAGTTATTTCTTTTTAACTCCTTCTAATCATGCTAGTCAACAAGGATTTGTCGATCAAAATCAAAATAATGTTTTAACTATCAATTCTAATGGATTTAAAATGAATTGGTTGGTAGCAACTGATACAATGGTTATTTCTGCTCAAAGACTAGGTTTATTAGCTCAAGTAAATCCATTAGCTGATGTTAAAAATATCGCTACTGGAACAAGAGTTAGAGTTTTTGGTAATTGGGATGGAAATAATTTAATAGCTAAAAGAATTGTTGTTTTAGAAGCGGTACCAAAAAGAGTTGTTCAACCAGAAGTTAATGAATTAATAAATAACATTAAAGAGCTATTTGAAAAATCTGGAATTCAAATTGATTGGGCACCAGTATTACAGCAATTACAAGAAAGATTCCCACAACTGCAGCAAAGATAAAAATTCGGAATTTAATATTTTAATTTTAGAAGAATAATTTTTCTATATGTTTAATTAACATTGCACAATAGCCCCATTCATTATCATACCAAGAAAAAACTTTAACCAAATCACCATCAACGACTTTTGTTAAAGTTAAATCAATAATTGCTCCATAAGGCTCTTTTAAAATATCACTAGAAACGATTGGATCTTCAACAACCTTAATTATATCTTTCCATTCAGGCTTTTGAGCTTCTTCTTTAAAAATATTATTAATTTCTTCAACTGTTGTTGGTCGATTAGTTATCATTGTAATATCTGATAAAGAACCAGAAACAACTGGTACTCTTATTGATATTCCATCAAATTTTCCTTTAATTTCAGGAATAACCCTTCCAGTTGCTTCAGCAGCACCAGTTGTCGATGGAATAATATTCATTGCTCCAGCTCGGCCTCGACGAAAATCATGTCCTTTAATAACACTATCAACAATTGTTTGAGTATTAGTATAAGCATGAATTGTTGTCAGAATTGCTTTTTTAATTCCAATTCTTTTCATCATAATGTAAATAACTGGATTAACAGAATTTGTTGTACAAGAGGCATTAGAAGTAATTCTTCCTAATTCATCCGCTGAGTAAATTTTTCCTAAATTTTCCTCAATTCCTGGTGTAAAGTGAATAGTTATTTCATCTTTTGTTGGCGCAGTAATAACAACTCTTTTAGCTCCAGCATTTAAATGAGATTTTGCTTTTTCAAATTCAGTAAAGACTCCTGAGCTTTCAATAACTAAATCAATATTTAGATCTTTCCAGGGTAATTTTAAGGGATCTGTCTCTTTAAAAACTAAAATTTCTTTTCCGTCAACAATTAATTTATTTTCAGTTGTTTTTATTTCTTTATCATAACGACCATAAACAGTATCATATTTTAATAAATAAACTAAATTCTCTAAATCAGATAAATCATTAATAGCGACAATCTGAAAATTTTTTTTATCAAATGCTTGTCTAAAAAATATTCTTCCAATTCTTCCAAAGCCGTTAATTGCTATTCTCATTTTAATTTTTATTAAGTTAAAACTCGACCAATTTTATTTTACACTAAAATTTTTTCTTTAATTTCTTTATTTTTAACTTGAAGCAAAGATCTAAAATTAGAAATAAATCGGGAGAAGATTCTTGAAAAATCCATTAAATTTTTAAAACTTTGATTAAGTTGGTAATAAGATTTTTCAAAATGTTCTTCTAAAATTTTCAAATCTTTATCTAACTGATTTAAATTTTCTAAAATAATGTGAATATTTCTACTTAATTCCTGTCTTCTTAAAGCAAGGAGTAGGGAAGAGACCAAAACCTCAAATGTTTTAGGTGAAGCTAGAAAAACTGATTTTTCTTTAGCAAAATTCCAAACCTCTTCATAATCTTTATCACTTAAAATTTCATAAAATATTTTTTCGTTAGCAATGTACATAATAGCAAAATCAACAGTTCCTTTATAAGGAAGAATATATTTTCTTGAAATACTTTCTATTTTCTCTTTTAAGTTATTTATTATTTGTTTTTTAATTTTTACACTATCTTCGCTTTCTTCAAATTTTATAAGAGGAAATTTAACATCAATAGGAATTATTTGGTCATTTAATTTTAAAACGTAATCAACAATATCATTACTTAGTCGGTATTGTTTTTCATAAAAAGAAGAAGGGAGTTGAGAGATGATTTCTTCCAAAATCTTTTCACCCCACTGTCCTCTTGTTTTTGGTCCCATTAAAATTTCTTTTATTGTTTTTGTTTCTAAAAGGCTCATTTCTAAATTCCTAGCCAATTCTTCTAATTTACCGCTTGTTTCAATAATTTTTTCTTGTTTTTGGATAGTTAATTCGTATTTTTGAGCCAATTCTTCATTTAAAATTTTAAATTTTTCTAACACATTTTTTTCTAAACTATTAAATAAATCGGTAATTTGTTTAAGCTCATCAATATCCCTTTGTTTTTTAAGAGATTCTAATTCTTTTTTAAAAATAAAATAAATTAAACCCAAAGCTAAAATTATTATTAAAATATATTCGATTGTCATAGGAATGAAGTTTGTGTTATGTATCCGTATTTTTCTATTAATTCTTTATTAATTTCTTCTATTGGTCTTCCATATTTAAGGGCGCTATATTCAACCAATTTAGATATTTGATTAAAATCTCCTTTATTAGGAGGAAGTGTTTGCATACTAAATGGTTGAGAAATATAGCCATCAATCATTAATCTAAGATAGACATTATAATTAGGAATATTTACTAAATCAATTTTTGAAAAAACTGGCATAAAAGCTTTTTCTAAAAATTCTGCATCTTCAACACCAATTCTAAAAGTAATTAATGTTCCTACATTTCCGAAAACTGCATTATAAATTTTTTCTGGAAGCTGTTTGATATATTGATGAGCAAAAATCATACTTAATCTAAATTTTCGTGCTTCTGATAATATTCCGGCAACACTATCAAAAGCAAAGTTTTGGAATTCATCAACATAAAGATAAAAGTCTTTTCTTTCACTTTCAGGAATTTCACTTCGACCATAAGCAGCTATTAAGATTTTAGTTATTAAAAGCATTCCTAAAAGATAACAACTCGTTTCTCCTAATAATCCTTTTGAAAGATTAGCAATGAATATTTTTTTATTGTTAATTATGTCTTCAAAATTAATAGTTGATTTAGATTGAGCAATAATTGGTCTTATAAAATCATTAGTAATAAATGGGTTTAATTTTGAAGTAATCCAAGTTACCATTTCTTCAAGAGCAAGTTCTCTTCTAGCTAATGTTGCTTGTTTAACCCAAAATTCAACAACTGGATAGTTAGTACATTTACTTATTAAGTCTTCTCTAAATTCTTCATCAACTAAAACTCGAGAAACATCAAGTAAAGTATATCCCCAATCAGGATTGTCCATTAACAAAAGAAGAGAATTTCTTAAGTACTGTTCAAACATTGGGCCTCCAGTTAATTCAAGATTATATAATTTTCCAATGATTTCAATAATCATATTAATAATTCTTGTTTTGTCTTCTGGTCTTTTTTTGTTATATTCTAAAATATTAAAACCAATAGGTCGAGCTATGTATCCAGGATAAAAATAAATAACATCGTCAAATCTCTCTTTTGGTATTAAAGATAAAACTTCTTGGGCAACGTCACCATGTGGATCAAGAAAACAAACACCATCTCCATTTTTAATATCTTGTTCTATCATATTTTTAAGTAAAGTAGTTTTACCTGTACCTGTTTGTCCAATAATATACATATGTCTACGGCGATCATCTCTTTTAATCCTTACAATTGTTTCTTCTCCTTGATAAACATTTTTACCTAAAATTATTCCTTCCCGAGGTAAATTGGGAGGCGGAGGAGCGTTTCGAGACTTTAACCAATGAATAATAGGATTTTTATTATAAGAAGTAGGGAAGTGAAAAATAGAAGTTATCTCTTCGGTATTTAAAATTGAAGATTGTTTAGGATTAAAAATTCGAAAAGAAAATTCGTAAAGAAGTTTTTTTAAAGCACTCCTTTTGGGTCTTATTATTTTAAATTCATTAAATGGTGGGTTTATAAATTGATTAAAAGCTGATTCGATATTAGAAATTATTTTTTCAACAGAAAACTCATCAGGAGCAGAAGCAATTAGTCTTATATTAACTTGAAATAAAGGTTTGCTTGCTTTTGATTCTAAAATTTTAATTGAAGTTTCTTCTATAGGTTTAGGTTCCATTTCTTCTTTTTTCTTTTTTTGCTCAATTTGACTAGATGACGATGTGGTTAATGGTTCAAAGGTTTCCTTTAAAGATTCAGGAGAAAAAAGAGTTTTTAGAGCATTTTTAAATAGTTCTCCCCAACTTTCGCCCTCTAAAACTTCTTTTAATTTTTTTCCTTTTCTTAACTCTTTGATTCTTTCATAAATAGCTTTGTTATAAGATGGTGGAAGTGGATTTAAAATTATTTGATAACTTAAACCCTCTCCTACTCTTGAAAGTTTATCAAAAGCAGAAAGAAAGGCATCTAAAGGATCAATATTTGCTTGAGAAATTTGTTGATAAGTTTTTATTGGTAAATAATTATGATTTTTTAAAATTACATAAGAACCAATTGAAAAACCTTCAGGATTAAAAACATTATAATCAGTTTTGTAAACAGTAACTTCAGCGCCTGGCCAAAATCCTTTAATTGCTTTTTGGACAAATTCTGTATATTTTCTGGGAACAGCTATAAAAAAGAAAATTTCTTCTCCAACATGGGGTAAGGCTATCTCAAAAACAGTTGGTTTTTTAATTTGAGAAATAACATTTAAAAAATTTTCAAAATTTGTTAATTCTTCAATGATTTTCAA
The DNA here is from genome assembly GCA_040290225.1 of Patescibacteria group bacterium. Classification (GTDB taxonomy): domain Bacteria; phylum Patescibacteriota; class Minisyncoccia; order UBA6257; family HR35; genus PSMS01. Next base: position 14,043 of record PSMS01000012.1, read on the forward strand.
ACGAGGTTCTGTTGATGAAGTTTGAATTTGGATATATTTTGGTATTTCTATTAACAAAAGAGCGTAATTAAAAGAAAGATTAATTTTTACTTTTTCTCGATGTTTTTTAATGAGCCAAATAACTAGAAAGATTATTACAAAACTAAAAGCAGTAGTTAGTCCTATAAAAAATGAAGTTAAAGAGGGAATTTTTATCATTTTATTATTTTAATTTTACCATTAGTAACTAAAGTTTCCAAAAAATGTTCAATCAGGATATCATGAAACAAATCAATTAAATAAGGGTCTTTTGTACTTAAAACAAATTTCAAAGCTTCTTCTACGCTATTTTCTAAAGCAATTTGAATAGCTTGAGCTAAAAAATTAGAAATTGTTGAAAGATCTGTAGTTGAATAATGATGAAAAGTGGCTTCTGATTTTAATGGTTCAGATGCTTCTATTTCTTTTTTAATTCTCTCTAAAGAAACTCTAATCCTTTCTTTTGCTTCTGGTAGTGGAACACCTATTTCTACTTGTGGATGTTCTTTTATAAATCTTTTTGAAAATTTTTCTAATCCCGGTTGTTCCATTTCAATTTTATTATATTTCAAATTTTTCAAAAATTTTATAAATATCTCCAGCCCCAACTGAGGCAATAACCAATTTTCTTTCTTTTTTAATTTTTTTTATTAAATATTTTTTAAGACTTGAAAAGTTTTTAAAGTAGGGAAGTGATAGTTTTTCGGCCAAATTCACATCTTTTTTAAGATTTTTTATTTTTAAAATTATATCTTTTTCTCTAGCGGAAGGAAAGGTTTTAAAAATAATCAATTCGGTTAAATTGTCTTTTTTAATTTCCTTAAAAACTTTTATAAATTCATTAAACAAAAAATGAGTTCTGGTAAAAGTATGAGGTTGGAAAATTATAATTTTTTTATAATCTTGAAATTTTTCTTTTAAACTTTGATAAAAACTAAAAACTTCGTTTGGATGATGGGCATAATCGTCAATTAAATAAATATTATTTTTATTTTTAATAATCTCAAATCTTCTTTTTATGCCTGAATAATTTTTTACAGCTTTTATAAAAATTTTTTTATTTAATTTTAAAATTTCGATCAATTTTTCTAAAAGGGAAATGTTTTTTTGAAAATGAATTCCTGGAATATAAAATGGGTATTTTTTATTATTTTTAAAATCAACCTTAAAATGTTTTACATTTTTTATTTTAGGAAAATCTTTATGGGTAATTAAAATTTTTGGTTCTTTTAAGTTTCTTATAAATTTGAGATAACTTTTTAAATATTCTTTTTCGTTTTTGAAATAGTCTGGATGATCATAATCAACATTAGTAATAATTATTATTCTAGGAAAATAGTTTAAAAAAGCATCACGATATTCATCAGCTTCAATTATAAAAATTGGCAATTTTTTTAAATTTTTTCTTAACCAATTTAAATTTTTTAATTTATCTTCATTTTCTTTTAAAAAATAAATTTTTTCTTTAAAGTTTTTGCTAACCAAAGCATTTTTTTGCCATTCAAGAACTTCAGCTCCAACTAAAACATTTGGATCTAGATTTAATTCTTGAAAAATTTTTCCTAATAAAGCTGTTGTTGAACTTTTTCCATGAGAACCACAAATAGCTATTCCGAAAGAGTTATTAAAAATTAAAGAAAGAGCTTGAGGATAACTTAAAATTGGTAATTTAAGTTTTTGGGCTGTTTTAATTTCAATATTCATAGAGGAGGGAAGAAGGTAGGCTACTGAGCTTATAACAATATCTATAGGTAATTCTTTTTCTAAATTTTCTTTTTTAAAGCCTTCGTAGAATTTTATTTTTTCCTTTTTTAAAACCTCATCGGTAAAAAATTTTTCTTTTGTATCTGAGCCAACAACTTTAATTTTTAGTTTTTTTAAAATTTCAGCTAAAGCTGTTAATCCAACTCCTTTTATTCCAATTAAATAAGCTTTTTTCCAATTTAAAAAAATCATTATTTTTGATAAAATTAAATTAATGGAAAGCTTTATTACTTCATCTGGTTTAACAATTGTTTCAGTTGTAAGGTATATTATAAACGCTATTTTTGTATTTTTATTTTTATTGGTTTCATTTCTTTTTCTTTATTTTGGTTTTAAATATTTGCAAGCTAAAAGCTTAAAAGATGTTGAAGAAAGTAAAAAAATTGTTATTTATCTAATTTTAGCCTTAATTTTACTTTCATCAGCATTTTTTGTTCCAAATCTTATATTAAATTTTTTAGGACTTAAAGTTGAAAATTTACCTGAGAAAGGTGAAATTTTAAAACCAACGCCTACAATAAGAATTTTTCAACCAGCAACAGATACAATTCCATCACCAATTTATCCTTATCCCCTTCCAAAGCCTGAATAATTTAAATTTTTATATTTTTATAATTTTATAATATATTTTTATAAGTAGAGAAAAGAGAAAGAGACCAAAGATAGTTCGCAAAATAATTCTTTTACGAACTTAAATAATTTGATTCCTTGTCTTGGAATTAACAAAAAAAATCCACAAAACCCGACTTTTAAAATTAATTTAAGTATAAAATAGTATATAAGAAGGTGTTATGAGGATTAAAAAAATTAATCAAAAAATGAATAAAAAATTACTTTTGTCAGCTTTA
>PSMS01000013.1:0-13116 GCA_040290225.1 Patescibacteria group bacterium
AATTTAGATTATTTTGGTCACCACCATATCGTTGATTTAAAGCATCAAATAATCCGTCGCGCTTCCCAATCTCTTTTTCCTCATGATTACCCCTTAATAAAATTACATTATTTGGATAACGTAATTTCAAATCAATAACCATTGCTATGGCCTCAATTTGTTTATAGCCTCGATCACCATAATCACCTAAGAACACCAAATAAACATCTTTTTCTCCTCTCTCCATTCTCTCAATAAATCCCGTTTGTTCAAGAATTGATTCTACTGCTTCTGCATCTCCATGAAGATCTCCCACAAAAATAGCTTCTCCTCTTTTGGGTAAATAAGCTATGTGTCCATCAACAAAATATTCATCCTTTATTTCTCCAGTTTTATTATCTTTAAAACTTTCTATTATCTCTTGAATGTTAGCTTTAAGTTTACCTTTACCTTCTGTTTTTTCCTTATCTAGAAGCTTGTCTAACTCATCTAACATTTGTGAAAGAGTTTCTGGTGTAATATTTTCAACATTTCTAAATCTATAAAATTCTTTTTTGATTTTATTTATTCTTTCTTTTATTTCTTTTTCTTCTTTTGTTTCTTCTTCAATTTCCGTTATTGCTTGTTCTTTTTCTTCTTGTTCAAGTTCTATCTCTTGCTGTGCTTTTGTTTTTTGTTCTTCTAATCTTTCTTCTTCTGGTGATCTCACTTCTTCTTTTGGTATTTCCTTTTCTGGTTGAAATTGAAGTGATGATTCTGGTTGTTTTTTTGGGTTTCTTTTTCTTTCTGGTTCTGGTTCTAGGGGGGATCCTGGTCTTTCTCGCATTGGGGGTATAATAAATAAATTTAATTTTTTTTATTATAACAAAAAATTCTTAAAAATGTCAATAGGATTGTGGATTTAATTTTAGCTTATTGAAACTTGATTTCTGGAGGTTTTTCAGCTTTTGTTCTTTCTTCTTCCTCTAATTCATAATATTCGAATTTTTGAAAATTAAAAAGATTAGCAATTAACGAGTTAGGAAAAGATTGACGAAAAGATTCATACTCTCTTAAGACTGCATTATAAAATCTTCTTGAGGCTTGAATTTTATCTTCAGCATCAACAAGTTCTTGTTGTAAATGTAAAAAATTTTGATTAGCTTTTAAGTCAGGATAATTTTCAGCAACAGCAAATAATGTCTTTAATGCGGAAGTTAACATATTATCAGCTTCTAATCCTTCTTTGACCGATTTTGCTTCTAAAATTTTAGCTCGAGCCAATGTTACGTTTTCCAAAACTTCTCTTTCATGAAGGGCATATCCTTTAACTGTCTCAACTAAATTAGGAATTAAATCAGCTCTTCTTTTTAACTGAACTTCAATATCAGAAGATGATTCTTTAACTCTTTCTCTTAAGGAAACAAGACGATTATAAATATAAACAATGTAAAGAATTAATAAAAGTAATAAACCTAAAATTGTATAAATCATGATTTGTTTTTATTAATATTTATTTTTATTAATACCAAGGCGACCTTTCTTTTATTTTTTTATTATAAACAATAAATCTTGCTAAAGCAAAAAAATAACTTGAAAGTCTATTGAGATAACTTAAAATTTTATCATCTAAAGAATATTTTTTATTAAAATTAATAATTTTTCTTTCTGTAGTTCTTGTTTTTGATCTTAGATAATCAAACCAACCTGATTCTAAATTGCTTCCAGGAATAATAAAACTTCTTTTAGGTTTAATTTTACTTTCAATTCTTTTAATTTCATTTTCCATTTTTTCAATTCTTTCTTTTTTTAATTTTGGTTTTTCAAATTTTGGATACATAAACCAAGCAATATTTGCTTGAATAATAAAAAGATCGTTTTGGATTTCTGTTAAATCTTTTTTATATTTTTTTAAATAATTTTTAGCTAAACCAATTAAAGAATTTAATTCATCTAATTCTCCTAAAGTTTCCATAATTAAAGAATCTTTTGAGATTTTTTTATTACCAACTTTTGATTTTCCTTTATCTCCCTTTCCAGTAAAAAATAATGGACAATGGATTGACATATTATAATCTTTTAATTATTCTACCTCTTTTTTTGTCATAAGGCGATATCTCAACTAAAACTTCATCACCGGTAACTATTTTTATAAAATTTATTCTCATTTTGCCAGAAAGATAAGCTAAAATGGTTTCTCCATTTTCTAATTCAACCTTGAAAGTCATATCCGGTAAAGATTCAATTACTCTTCCTTTTAATACCTCCTTTTTCATCTTAATAGGGGATATCTAAAACTCCAAATTCTTCAGGTGTTTCCAATTTGTAGTCTTCTAATTCCGCTTCAAGGGCTTCTAATTCTTTTTCAGTATCAGCTAAACCTGGCTTAGGTCCAAATTTAATATTTTCAGCAATAATTTCATAAGAAATTCTTTTATTTCCTTGAGCATCAACCCAACTTCGAGATTTTATTCTTCCTTCAACAAAAATTAATCTTCCTTTATTTAAATTTTGACGGCAAACCTCAGCTAATTTTCCCCAAGCTACAACTTTATGATATTCTGTTTCTTCTTTTAAATTACCACTTTTGTCTTTGTAAGCTCTATTAGTAGCCAAATTAATAACAGCAATTGCTGTTCCTGATGGTAAATAACGAAAATCTACTTCCTGGGTTAATCTTCCTATTAAAAATACTTTATTAAGATTCATTTATTCTGTTTTAGCTTCTTCTAATTGAACTTGAGAAGAGATCGAGGGAGTTGAGGATATTAAATTTTTAGGTAAAGTTTTTCTTCTTACTATCAAAAATCTTAATATCTCTTCCATCTTTTTTAATTCGAAATCTAATTTTTCAACCATTTGTGATTCAATTTTAAAAAATACAGTTCCCAAATAACCAACATTTTCTTTTTTTATTGGATAAGCAAGATTTCTTTTTTTAGCAGGAATTAAAGCAACAAATTCACCACCTAAATTTTCAATTAAATTTTTAATTTTCTCTTCTACTTTTTTGTAATCAGCCTCGATCTTTATCCAATAACTTAAATCATATAATTTCTTTTCCATGTTTTTTATTATAACATAAATCAGATTTTAATAAGCAAAATATCATTTTCTTCAACTTTATCATCTTTACTTTTTATTTTTATTTTACCTTGTTTTTTCGCATTTTCCCAATCTCCTATTTCTAAAAACTCAAATAAATTAATTACTTCAACTGCTTTTATTTTTTCTTCAAATTCTGAATGAATCAAACCAGCAGCTTCTTTATAAGTTGAACCATTTTTAATAAACCATTCTTGAGTTATTTCTTTAGTAAAAGTAAAAAACTGAATGAGGTCTAAATCTTTTCTAAATTCATTAGCAAAATTATCTAATTTAGATAATAAATAGTAATCTTCTTTTTCTTCTCTTAAATCAAGTTCCCATTTAACATCAAGAAAATAAATTTTTTTGAATGTTTTTTTAATTTCTTCATCTAAATCAATTTCATTTCCATTTATTAACAAATACCATGGTTTAGTTATAAGAAGATTGTATTCTTTTACAAACTCATTTAAAGCTTCAAATCTTTTAAATGGCTGAATTTCGTCTAAAATTTTTTCTAAAATTTTAACTTTTTCTCTTTCTTTATCTTCTTTTTTTAAGTTTTTCAAATTTCTTTCGATTATTTCTTTTTCAGAAGCAATTATTTCTTCTTCAATAATTAAAATATCTCTTATTGGGTCAATACTTCCCTCAAAATGAGGTACATCATCGTTTTTAAAATTTCTAACAATTTCTAAAATTGCCTGACTTTTTCTCAAATAACTTAAAAATTCATTTCCTAAACCTTCCCCTTTATGAGCTCCACGAATTAAACCAGGAACATCAATCAAAATTAAATAATCAAGAATAACTTCTTTTGTTTTTGTAACTTTGTAAAGTTCTTTTAATTCTGGAGAATATATAAAAAAAGAATATTCCCCCGATTTTAAGGTTGTAAATGGATAATTAGCAATTTCTACTTCACTTTTGGTACATAACTTTATAAAACTCGATTTTCCTGAATTCGGTAAACCGCAAATACCTATTTTTGTTTTCATTGTTTTTTATTATAAACTTGACTTTTTTAAAAATATAAGTATAATGTATAAGTATAATGACGTACTATTTAACAAAAGAAAATTACGAAAAAATTAAAAAAGAATTGGAAGAATTAAAAGAAGTAAAATTAAAAGAGGCTCGAGAAATGGTTAAAAGAGCCTTGGAATTTGGTGATATTAGTGAAAATTCTGAATATGATGCTGCTATTAGTCATAAAGCAAATATTGAAGAAAGAATAAGAGAATTAGAAAATATATTAGAAAATGCTGTGATTATAAACCTTAAATCAAAAGATAGTGTAATTTTGCCGGGAGTAAAATTTGAAGCAGTTAATTTAGAAACAAAAAAGAAATATGTTTTTACTTTAGTAACTTACGGTGAGGCTGATCCAATTAATTTTAAAATTTCTACAGAATCTCCACTTGGAAAAGCATTTTTAAGAAAAAGATTAGGTGATGTTGTTGAGACCGAAGTAAACGGAAAGATTGTAAAATACAAAATAGCTAAAATATTAAATGACTAAAATAGCAGTTTTAATGTCTGGTGGAGTAGATTCATCAGTAGCTGCTTTGCTTTTAAAAAATTCGGGTTATGATCTAACAGGCTTTTATCTAAACTATACTCCCTATTGCAATCCTAAAGATCAAGAAGATGCTAGAAGAGTTGCTGAAATTTTAAATATTCCGTTTTACAGTTTAGATATTACTGAAGAATTTGAAGAAAAAATAATTAATTATTTTGTTGAAAGTTATGAAAAAGGTTTTACTCCCAATCCTGATGTTTTTTGTAATGATTTGATTAAATTTGGTATTATTTTGGAAAAAGCTCTTAATTTGGGTTTTGAAAAAATAGCAACTGGTCATTATTCAAGAATTTTAAAAGAAAATCAAGATTATCACTTATTAAAAGGAAAAGATGAAAAAAAAGATCAATCTTATTTTCTTTGGACAATAAAAAAATATAAATTAGAAAGAATAATTTTTCCGCTTGGAGAATTGACAAAAGAATATGTAAGAAAAATTGCAAAAGAAAATAATTTTCCTAATGCTGACAAAAAAGGAAGTTCAGGAATATGCTTTGTCGGACCTGTTAAATTAAGAGAATTTTTAAAAAATTATTTACAACCAAAAAGAGGATTAATAATAGATACTAAAGGAAATATTTTGGGTCATCATCAAGGCTATTTTTATTTTACTGAAGGACAAAGACATGGATTAAATATTAAAACCGGCGGAGGACCTTATTATGTTGTTAAAAAAATACCTGAAGAAAATGTAATTGTAGTAGCTAAAGAAGGAGATCCTGCTCTTTATACAAAAAAAATAGAAATAACTGAAATTAATATTTTAGAGGAAAGTATTTTGAAAAAAGAAGAAATTATTGAAGCAAGATTTAGATATCGACAACCTTTAGTTAAAGCAAAAATTGATTTAGAAAAAAATAGAGTTGAATTTTTAGAACCTCAAAAAATGATTGCTCCTGGCCAATCAATTGTTTTTTATTTTAAAGATTATCTTCTTGGTGGAGGAGTTATTTTGAAAAAAATAGAATGATGTTGAGATATTTTAAAAGAAAGATTTTTGGTATTTTATGATTTCTTCTTTTAGTCTTAAAACAACATTATCTAAAATTTTATAAGGTGTTACTGTATCTTTGTTTAATTCTTCAATCAATTTTTCTTTCCATATTTTTCTAAATTCAGTATTAATATGAATTATTTTAAATCCTATACTAATACACCTTTTAATATTAATTAAACTTAATCCAGAGGCTCCATGTAAAACTAAAGGAATTTTCACTAATTCGCTAATTTTTTTACCTCTTTCAAAATCTAATTGTGGTTCGTAAGGTAAAATTCCATGAACATTACCAATAGAAACTGCCAACAAATCAACTTTTGTTTCTTCAACAAATCTTAAAGCTTCTTCAGGATCAGTTAAATATTCTTTTTTTATTTCAACAACCTCTTTTTGAATTTCTGATTTTCCTGGTAAAAAACCTATCTCTCCTTCAATTAAGGTTTTTCTCTCTGCCCGAGCTAAAGTAATCTTTCTTGTCAATCTAATATTTTCCTCTAAGCTTAATTCAGACCCATCAATTAAAACTTCATCGTAACCCAAATTTAAACATTTAATAGCCGAATCGAAACTTTTTGAATGATCAGCATTTAAAAATATCAATCCTTCTAAGTTTTCCTCTTCTCTATAAAAGTCTATAATTTTTTTAACTAGGGCTTGATTTAAATAATTTCTTTCTCCTTCAGAAACTCCAAAAATTAAAGGTATTTTTGTCTCTTGAACTGCTAAAATACCTGCTTTAATTTGTTCAAAAGTTGAAATATTATAATGAAGTAAAGCCTGATTTTCTTTCAATGAATAAATAATTTCTTTTAAATCCATTTGCTCCCAGGAGGAATTGAACCTCCATCTCGGCCTCCGCAGGGCCGCGCTCTATCCATTGAGCTATGGGAGCAAAATTCTAACTTAAAACAAATATTTGTGGACCCGAGGGGATTCGAACCCCTGACCTTCTCATTGCAAATGAGACGCTCTACCACTGAGCTACGGGCCCTAATTGCGGCCCCGACGGGAATCGAACCCGTATTTCGGCCTTGAAAGAGCCGTGTCCTAGCCATTAGACGACGGGGCCTAAATCTAATTTCTATTATAAAAAATAATTAACTATTTTTCAATAATTTTTTAAGATTGTAACTAATAAAAAATTTGTGTGATAATTATTGATGATGATTGAAAGAAATACTCTTTTACCGGAATCAATTAAAGATGTTGAAGAAGCATTATTAGGAGCTCTTTTAATTGATGATGAAGCTATTATCAAAATAGTAGATTTATTAAAACCTGAAGACTTCTTTTATCCTGAACATAAAACAATTTACGAAATTATTATTGAGCTTTTTGAAAAAAGAATAGGGATTGATATTGTTACTGTAAATTCAAGATTACAAGAAAAAAACCTTTTAAGTGTTATCGGAGGACACGAAAAATTAATTTATTTAATAGATAAAGCACCAACAATTACTAATGTTGTTAGCTATGCCAAAATTATTAAAACTCAAAAGGCTAGAAGAGATTTATTAGATCTTTCAGTAAAAATAAAAGAACTAGTAGAAAATCAATCTTATGATGCTGAAAAACTTATTGATGAGGTAGAAAAAAGAATTTTTAATATTGCTGACAGAGTTTATCCTTATGAATTTGAAGCAATTGAAAGTTTGATTGATGAAAACCTAAAAAGAATTGAAGATCTTCAAGCAGGTAAAATAATAAGAGGGATTCCAACTGGGTTTTCCAATCTTGATGAATATTTAGGAGGATTACAAAAATCAGATCTTATTATCTTAGCCTCAAGACCATCACAAGGAAAAACAGCTTTAGCTTTAAGTATTGCTCGATATGTTGCTGTAAGAGAAAAAATTCCGGTTGGCATTTTTTCTTTAGAAATGTCCAAAGACCAAATTATTGATAGATTAATAGCAATGGAAGCTGGGGTGAGTTTATGGAAATTAAGAACAGGAAGATTAACAAAAGAAGGAGATATTGATGAATTGGCATTGATTTATGAGGCTGCTGAGAGATTAAAAAAATCGCCAATTTTTATAGATGATACTCCAAGTTTAACTAATTTACAAATAAGGACAATGTCAAGAAAACTTAAACACGAAATTGGCGCATTGGGCCTTTTAATCATTGATTATTTACAACTTGTCAGAACTAATAAAAATTACGAAAGTCGAGTTCAAGAAGTAACTGAGATTTCTAAAAGTTTAAAAGAGTTAGCTCGAGAATTAGAAGTTCCTGTATTAGCTATTTCTCAACTTTCAAGAGAACCAGAAAAAAGAGTTTCCTCAATTCCTAAATTATCTGATTTAAGAGAAAGTGGTAGTTTGGAACAAGATGCTGATGTTGTCATTTTTATTCATCGACCAAAAGAAGCAGGAATGAATCTTCCTTCAAATCAAATTCAAATTATTATTGCTAAACATCGAAATGGACCAATAGGAGCCGTTGATTTAATTTTTGATCCCGAAACGGTAAGTTTTTACTCTTTTGATCGTTCTTTAGAAGAATTAGAATTGTTTTAATGCTTTTAACACCTCTTTTTAAAAAAATAATAAACTTTTTTAACAGATTTAATGAATTAGGTCCAAGACAATCAATTAGATTTTTGTTTTGGCTTCTAAAACAAAATGATGATGTTAAAAAAACATTCTTAAATGATTTAATTAACCTTTTAGAAACAACAAAATTCTGTTCTTCTTGTTTTTTCCCTTATCCTTCTCAATTATGTCCTATTTGTTCTGATAAAAAAAGATTAGATGAAATTATAATGGTTGTGGCAAGAGAAACTGATGTTTTAAGTTTAGAAACAGCAAAAGTTTTTAAGGGAAAATATTTTATCTTGGGAGGTTTGATTTTACCGTTTGAAAACAATGAACTTATTAAAGAAAGAATTAAAATTTTTGAAGAAAGGTTAAAAAATAAAAAAATCAAAGAAGTAATTATAGGACTTCCTTACACTAAAGAAGCCCTTCCAACTTTAAAAATAATAGAATCTCTATCAAAAAAATATCCTAAAATTAAATTTACTAAATTAGCAAGAGGCATACCAACCGGTGGTGAAATAGAATTTATTGACCCAGAAACACTTAAAGAGGCTTTAGAAAAAAGAGATTAATTTTGATAAAATACAAATTATGAAAAAAGAAAGTTTAAAGGAAGAAATTTTAAATCAATTAAAAAAATTTCAAAATGAAATAAAAGAAGTTAAAGATTTAAAAAGTTTGGATGAATTAAAAATTAAATATCTTGGAAGAAAAAGTTTTTTGGGAGAAATTTCAAATTATTTTAAGGAGTTAACTATTGAAGAAAGAAAAGAAATTGGAAAAATTTTTAATGAAGTTAAAAACAAAATAGAAGAACTTTATCAAAAAACAAAAAATCAAATTGAAGAAAAAATTAATTTTGATTTTTATCATCCTGGTTTGGAAATTAATTTTTCTACTTTAACTTTAATTAGCTCAAACTTTAAAAAAATAACAGATATTTTTTCTCAATTAGGTTTTTTAGTGTTCGATAGCCCATTAATTGTTAGTGAATATGAAAATTTTGATTCTTTAAATATCCCCGAATATCATCCTGCTCGAGATATGTGGGATACTATTTGGTTAAAAGAACCAAAAAAGTACTTATTTAGAACTCATACAAGTTCTTTTCAAGTAAACTTTTTAAAAAAATATAGACCTCCTGTTCGTGGGATCGTTCCCGGAAAAGTTTTTCGTTTTGAAGCTACTGATGCTAGACACGATTTTGAATTTTATCAAATAGAAGGTATATCTGTAAGTAAATTATCTAATTTTTCTCATTTAAGGTATATTTTTGAAAAATTTTTTGAAAAATATTTTGAAAAAAAAGTTGAATTAAGATTTAGACCAAGTTATTTTCCCTTTACTGAACCAAGTATTGAAGTAGATATTAGTTGCGTAATATGTAACAAAAGTGGTTGTCCAGTTTGCAAATATACTGGTTGGTTAGAAGTTGCTGGAGCAGGAATGATTCATCCATTTGTTTTAAAAGAAGCTAATATTGATTCAAAACAATTTCAGGGTTATGCTTTTGGAACAGGATTAGAAAGATTAATAATGCTTAAGTATAAAATTAATGATATAAGAATTTTACATTCACCTGATTTAAAAGCCAATGAAGTTTCGAGTTAAAGACTTAAAAAATTATTTTAAAGATAAAAATTTAAATTGGGAAAAAGTAAGTGAAGTTTTAACAATGAAAGCTTTTGAAACTGTTTACAATGATGGTATTTTGGATGTTGATATTTTACCTAACCGGTTTTCAGATGCTGGTTCAATAATTGGAATTTCTCAAGAAATATCTGCTCTTTTAGAAAAAAAATTAAATTTACCAAAAATTAAAATAAAAGAAAATAATAAAAAAATTACTAACTATGTCAAAGTTTTAAATAAAACGAAAAAAGCAACCCATTATTTTGGAAGAGTTATTTTAAATGTTAAAAATTCTCAATCACCACAATGGTTAAAAGAATTTGTTGAATTTTATGGTTTAAATTCTGTTAATTTAATTGTTGATTTGGCTAATTTTGTAATGTTCGAATACGGTGCACCCTTACATGTTTTTGATTTGGATAAAATCAAAAATAAAAAAATAATAGTAAGAGAAGCAAAACCAAATGAAGTTTTTATTTCTTTAGATGAAAAGGAGTATAAATTAAAAGGAGGAGAGATTTTAATTACTGATGAAGAAAAAATTTTGGCTTTAGCTGGAATTAAAGGAAGTAAATTTGCCGAAGTAGATTTAAATACAAAAAATATTTTTATTGAAGCTGCTGTCTTTGATTCAGGAACAATTTATAAAACATCAAAAAGTCTAAATCTTAAAACTGAAGCAAGTTATCGTTTTGAAAGAAAAGTTATTCCCCAAAGAACCTTAATGGCTTTAGAAAGAATTTCAAGTTTAATTTATGATTTAGCCGGCGGAGAAATTCTTAAAGGAAAAATATTTATCGGTACAATTGAAAAACCAAAACCAATAACTGTTGATTTAGAAAGAATGAAGAATTTTTTAGGAATTGAAATCAAAAATGAAATAATTCTCAAATATCTTAAAAACTTAAGAATAAAAATTATTAAAAAAGAAAAAGAAAAAATAGTTATTTTACCACCCGAAGATCGAATAGATTTAAAAAATGAAGAAGATATTTTTGAAGAAATATTGAGATTTTATGGAGTTGATAATGTTCTTCAGTCTTTTGAGCCAGCTTATCATGAAAGCTATCTTGATGAAAACATAGAATTAAATTATCGAATAAAAAATATTTTGAAAGAATTGGGATTTTCGGAGGTTTATTATTATAACTTTATTAACGATAAAGATTTAGAAAATTTTAAAGATTTATTAGAAGAAAAAAATTTTGTTTCGGCCTTAAATCCAATTTCTGAAAATTACAAATATTTTGAATTTTCTCTTTTACCCAATTTATTAAAAAGTTTCCGCTCAAATCAAAAAAACTTCAAAAATTTAAAATTGTTTAGAATTGAAAAAATTGCTTTTCTTGAAAATAAAAATATTAAAGAAAAATATAGTCTTTGTTTTGGAGTAAGTTCTAAAGATAAAATTCAGTCTTTAAAAGAAATCAAAACAGCTTTTAATTATCTTAAAAACAAGTTAAATATTAAAGATGATGAAGAATTTATTGAACTCAAAAACAATTTCAGTTCAATTGCTGCCAAAATTTTGGTTGATAATAAAAAAATAGGAATAATAGGGGTTATTAATAATAAAATTAAAGAACTTTATGATTTGGATTTTGAAATAGCCTTTTTAGAGTTAGATTTAGAAGAATTAAAACGATTAGTTAACTCATTTAAAGAATTTATCTATTGGGGTGATTATCCTGAAATTATTCGTGATTTATCATTTTTTGTCAACAAAGAAATCAATACTAAAAGTGTTCTAAAAACTTTAATAAAAGAAAAAATAAATAATTTAAAAGAAATTAAAATTTTAGATATTTATTTTCCAGAAAACTATGATAATAAAAAATCAATAACTTTAAGATTTGTTTTTCAAAATCAAAAAAGAACATTAAAGGAAGAAGAGGTTGATCAAGAAATAGAAAAAATTGTTAATATTTTAACTAAAAACTTTAAGGCTCAAATAAGATAGATTAAATTTTATTTTTTTCTTAAGACTTTTGTCAATGGGCAATTTTTATGATTATGTTTTTTTGCCGGACAATATTCTCTTCCGTATTGGATTAATCTTAGGGGAAAATCTCTCCAATCTTTACCTTTAGGAATTATTTGCATTAAATCTTTTTCTATTTTTTCAGGTTTACTTTCTTTAGTTAAACCTAAAATTTTTGTTAATCTTTTAACATGAGTATCAACAGCAATCCCTTCAAAAACATTATAAGCAATACTTAAAACAATATTCGCTGTCTTTCGAGCTACACCTTTTAATTGAAGAATTTCTTCCATTGTTTTAGGAACTTGACCATTGAATTTTTCTTTAACTATCTTTGCATTCTCTAAAATAAATTTAGCTTTGTTTTTATAATAATTAACTCCTTTAATGTCGTTTTCAAACTCTTTTAAATCAGCTTTTAAATAATCATCAAGAGTTTTGTATTTTTTAAAAAGTTTTTCAGTAATTTCATTAACCTTTTTATCTGTGGTTTGAGCTGATAAAATCACCGCTACTAACAATTCCCAAGGATTAGAAAAATTCAAAGCTATCTTTGCCTCAGGATAAATTTTTTTTAATTCATTATTTATTTTTTCAAAAATTTCTCTTCTTTTTTTCAATTCTTTTTCTGAAGGTTTATTCTCACTTTTTTTAGTCATTTTCTTTTAGGAGAAGAAACTATTAAAGTCCAACTTTCTTTAATTAAATCTGAATTTTCTAAAATAGGGTCAATGGCTCTAGAAACTCTAACACAATCATTAATTCCTATTCTTTGAATTTCATTATCAATATAAATAACAACTTCTTTTTTCTTTTTACCTCCTATTTCAATTTTTACAATTTTATAACCAAGATCTTCAACTGTTTCTTTTATCAAATCATAAATCTTTTCTTCTAGTCTCATTTATTTTTTGATCTTATTTTATGAATAATGCTTTTTAATCGAGAGGGCCGCAACAAATGAGTTTTTTCTCTAATAATCTTTACTTTATTTATAATTAATTCCTTTAATCTTTTCATAAAAATATTATATGTTAAAATTTTTAAAAATGAAAAAAAGTGCTGGAATAATTGTTTACAGAAAAATAAATGATAAATACCAGATTCTTTTAGCTCATATAGGTGGGCCTTTTTGGAAAAATAAGAAAAATTCTTGGGATATTCCTAAAGGAGAATTAAAAGATAAAGAAAATCCGATGATAGCTGCTATCAGAGAATTTCAAGAAGAAACAGGATTAAAATTAACAAAAGAAGATAAAGAGAAATTAATTTATTTTGGTGAGTTTGAAAGAAAACCTTCTCCTTATAAAAATGCTCCTCAAAAAATTATTTATTT
>PSMS01000014.1:0-12929 GCA_040290225.1 Patescibacteria group bacterium
TGGCTGATTGTGATGGAATAAAGATTATAAAACCTGAAGATTTTGCTTCAGCTTCTTTAGAAAATAAAAAACAATATGCTCAGTTAATTAAAGATTACCAAATAAAATCAAAAATAGCAAAACAAAAAATTAAAATCTCATCTAACCAAAAACCTTCTATCTTTAATTTCCTCTTTTCTTTTATTAAACCAAAAGAGATTAACCTTCTCTTTGAAAAATGAAAAAATTACTTTTCTTAATATTTTTATTAACTTTGATATTCATTTACGATTTTAAAGAAAATATTGTTTGGGCACAAACCAACAATAACAATATTGTAAATGAAATTTGCAAAGGGGGAATTCTTGATTTTATTAACCCAGAAAATCTTTTGTGTAGACTACGAATAGCATTAATTAGTATGGCTGTAACGGTTGCCAATTTTGTTTTAGATATTGTAAGACTTATTGTCCAACTTCTAATTACAATATTTTTTTACATTCTAGCTTTTATTGCTAAAGAATTTGCTTTTCTTGCTGATACGGCTTTAAATTTTAATCCTTTTTCAACTTCAACACCTGCTACTACAACTACTACTTCTACTAATAATTTTGCTCCTGCAACAATTGTTTGGAGAACAATAAGGGATTTGGCTTATATTGCTTTAGTTTTTGTTGTTTTATATATTGGTTTTCTTTTACTCTTTGAAGGAGGTGAAGAGGCAAAAGGGTTGATTTTTAATATAATTTTGGTTGCTTTTTTGATAAATTTCTCTTATGCTTTTGTTCAATTGGGTTATTTTCTTGTAGATTCTTTTGAAAGGGGTTTAAGTGGAGGAAATAAAAACTTGGGTTCGTTACTTTTAGCTGCTTTTTGGTCACAAGATCCTCTAGAAGAATCAAAAAAACTTTCACAAGTCATTGCAAATACTCAAATACAGGGAACGAATGCAACGGGCACACTCCTTAGTGGAATCTCTCAAAGTGAAGATCTAAAAGAAAAAGATAAGGCGGAATTATTTAGTGCATGGTTACAAGAACAATTAAACCCTCTTTTTAGTAAATTAGCTTCACTTGGAGCTCTCTTTTTCCCAATAGGGCTAATTTTCGTTATAAATGGCTTTCTTTTTACTTTACTTATTTTAGTTATTTTTAGATTCTTCAAAATTCTTATTTTAGCTGGTACTTCTTCTTTTGCTTTTGCTTCTTTGGCCTTTCCTCAAAGATCAGAAAGGGGTGGTTCAATTGGTTCTCAATTTGTTTCTTCTCTATTTTCTTTTTTTAAACCTGGTTATTTTGCAAACTGGTTAAGAGACCTAGTAAATTGGCTTTTAGTTATTCCTGCTTTTTATCTTCTTATTTTGTTAGGTATTGTTATCTTTTACAATATTAATAAAAACCTACAGGTTGCAGCTCAGGCTAGTGGAGGTTTTTCTATTCTCGCGAATATGGTTTTCAGTTTATTCTTTATTGGAATTTGGTTTGTTATGTCTCTTAATATTGCAACAAATATGGCTGGAAATATTGCTAGATGGGCTTTTGGTGTGGGTACTGGTATATCATCTGCTTTAACTGCTGGATTAGCAAAAAAATTGGGTCATTGGGCTTTAGTAACGTCTGGTGCTTACCAAAGAATTGGTGGGTTGATAGAAGGAGCAGGAGGTGCAATAAAAGGTTTGGGGAATAAAGCTCTTAGAATCCCAGTTATCGGAGGTTATTTAGGTGGTGCTTTATCAGGTTTAGGGTACGGTTTAGAACAAGCTGGATCAAAATTAAAACAAAAAACCCCTTGGGAAGGAAGAACTGGTGTTGTCGAACAACAGATGGAAAACATTAAGAATTTACTTACAAAAGGAAGAAAAGATGAGGCTTATTCTTGGCTTTCAAATTTAATAACCCCAGGAAATGTTCGTGATATCAATTTTGCAAAAACATTAAAAGAAAAAATAAAGGATATAAAAAGCAAAGATTTAATTGGTTGGTTAGCTACACAAAGTCAAAATAATGAACTTTTAAGAGCATTGTCTGACCAAGAAATAATAGAAGATGAATTTATTAAAAAATTATTAGAAATAAAGGTTAGAGGGCAAATAAATCCTGACGATATAGCTGAACTTATTGAAAAAAATCCTAGGTTGTTTGGAGCTAATTTTGATAATATTAATAACTTCCTTTCTCCGGGTCAGACTTGGGAAGATATTATAAAAAATATAATTGACACTGCTCCAACTGATGATAAGGTAATGGACGTTCTTTGGGCTATTTACTTTCATACAACTTTAAGAGGACAAACAAAACAAACAGCAACATTGGCAGAAACTGTACTTGATCCCCAACAAAACTACCAAAATATTAAACAATCAATTAGAAAAGCTCTTGGCCGCCGAGCCACCCAAAAAGTAATGGGCGCGTTACAGGGTATACTTCAAGCATATGATAGGTTGCCCTAATAAATACAAATAATAAAAAATTCAATATTAATTAAATAAAATGCCTGAAGAATTACCAA
Organism: Patescibacteria group bacterium; assembly: GCA_040290225.1. Taxonomy (GTDB): domain Bacteria; phylum Patescibacteriota; class Minisyncoccia; order UBA6257; family HR35; genus PSMS01. The sequence goes on from PSMS01000014.1 coordinate 2,488, forward strand.
ACTTATTAGAAGATTACTTAAACAAAGGAAAGAATTTTGATTTGGCTTTTAGTATTATGGAAAGACTTGATTTAAGTCCTGAAGAAACTGGTGGATTGATTAATTTAATTGTTGATTTAATTTTTAAAAGAGTATCCGGTGATATTTTTGAATTGGTAAAAACATATTCACCTTCATTAGATGATGAAAAAACAAAAGGGGTAGGAAGAATTTTACTTTTAGAATTAATACCAATAATTGAAAAAGCTTATAAAGAACAAGAATTAGAATTAGCCAAAACTCCGTTATCTTATGAAGAAAAATTAAGAATTTATAAAGAAAGAATGGCTGAATTAGAAAAAGAACTTTTACCAAAAGAAGAAAGAGTTGAAGAAAAAATTGTATCTGAAACTCCACCTGAAGAAAAACCTGAAGAAGAACCTGAAGAAGAAACAAAAACAATAGTTTTAGAACAAGAGCCAGAAGTTATTTCTGAACAAGAACCGATAGTTATTACTTGGAAACCATCTTTGAAAGAAGAAGAAAAAGAAAGTGGGACACAAAAAGAAGAATTAGATAATATTCCTACAATTAAAATTACTCTTAAAAAAGAGGAAACAAAAGAAAAAGAAGAGGATGTTATTGATTTATCACAAATCTAATTTTAAAATTATTATTAAATGGCTGATAAATTTTATGTTCCAAAATTTATAACGATTGAAGATAGATTAGCTGGGTTTTTTACTTTAAGACAAGTTTTTGCTTTATTTTTTGCCTTTCTTATTTCCTATTTTTTTGCAAAAATAAATACCATTTTAGGAATAGTTGTGGGTATTATTTTATTTTCAATAGCAATTATAGGAACATTTTGGTATGTAAATGGAAAACCTTTTATAAATATAATTTTTACAGTTATAAAGAAATTAATTTTTGGAGAAAGGTATGTTTGGAAGAAAATTGAGAAATTAAGTTATAAAGAAATAGAGGTTAGTGAAATAGGTGAATCAAAAGAAGTTTACCCTCCATTTATTGAACCAAGAAAAAAGCATATTTTTGAAGCTAAAGAAATAATAACAGAAATTAAAGCTCCAGAAATCGCTCCTTCTTTTAAAGAAAATCTAGTTATCTCTTTAGAAAAACCATTATCTCAACAAGCGGAAATTTTTAAACCTTTATCTCACCAACACAAATTAAATCCAGAAAATCCTTATCGTTTATTTCCTTATATTAAGCTTTATCAAAGAAAACATTCATAAATGCCAGAACCAACTTATTCTTTAATAAAAGTAAAAGATGTTAAAGATAATGTCTATATTATGGAAAATGGCGGTTTAAGGGCTGTTTTAGGTGTTCCTGGTGTCAATTTTGAATTAATGAATGAAGAAGATCAAAAAATTATGTTAAATAAATTCAAGACTTTGTTAGATGGTTTAGATTTTAATCTTGAAATTTTTGTTTTATCAAGATATGAAAACTTAGATGGATATTTTAAAATCTTACATGAAAGGCTTAAAGAAGAAAAAAATGAATTGATTAGATATCAGCTTGAAGAATACATTGCTTTTCTTGAAGATTATTTAAACAATAATAAAGTTATGAAAAAATTGTTTTTTGTTGTTGTACCCTATGATGAGGTTTCTGGAGAATTACCCCTTCAAATAGGTCAGAAATTACCTAGTTTAAGCTACGAAGAAAAATTGTTTCAATTAGAAACAAGAATAAATTATGTTTACGAAATTTTAAGCAGTGCTGGACTAATAGCTATAAGATTGAATAATTTTGAATTATTATGGTTACTTTTTGAAGTTTTTAATCCAAATTTACGTTGGGGACAGGTTCCAAAACAAATTTTAGAAAAATTAAGCGAATTTCTTCAATGATCCAAATTCCTTTTCAAAATTTACCTTTTTTTAGTAAGAAAAGAAAAATTAAAGTTCCTATAACTCAAGAGTTAAGTGCTTTTGAAAAAATAAAAGAAATAATAGCTCCACCAGGTGTTCAATTTTTTACAGACTATTTTCAGGTTGGTGAATTATACGGTAGAGTAATTTTAGTTTTAGAATATCCTAATTATTTAATTGGAGCTTGGCTTAGTAAGGTTATTCTTTTAGATGAAATTTATAATCTTTCCATTTACTATGAACCGGTAGACACTTCACAAGTTTTAAAACAATTAGAAAAACAATTAGCAAGAATAGAAGCTCAAATTGCTGAAAGAGAAGAAGCTGGTAAGGTCAGATCACCTGAATTAGAAACAGCTTATAAAAATGTAGAAGAAATTAGAGATATTTTAGTTCAGGCTGAAGAAAGAATGCTAAAAGTTTCTCTTTATGTTACTATTTTTGCTAAAGACAAAAGGGAATTAGATTTAAAAACAACAAAAATAATTAAAACCCTAGAATCATCTTTAATTTCAGTTAAACCTGTTATGTTCCAACAAAAAGAGGGGTTTTTGAGCACAATGCCTCTAGAAAATGATTTAATAAAAACTCAATATTATTTAAATTCTTCAACAGCATCTTCTTTCTTTCCTTTTGTTTCTGTTGATTTAGTTGATGATCAAGGGATATTTATGGGAATTAATTTATTAAGCGGAGGGGTTGTTATTTTAAATAGATTTAATTATGAAAATCCTCATCTTTTAATTTTAGCAAGATCTGGTTCAGGAAAGTCTTTTACAGCCAAATTAGAAATAATGAGAAGTCTGATGATGAATATTGATGTTATTGTTCTTGATCCTGAAAATGAATACCAAAGCATTTGTCAACTCTACGGTGGAACATTTATTCCTCTTTCTTTAAGATCAGAATACTATTTTAATCCTTTTGATTTGCCTCCTTTAGTTGAAGGAGAAAACACTTATGATGTTTTTAAAGAACATATTTCTAATCTAATAATTTTAGTTGAACTTTTAATTGGAGAAAAACTTACTGCTGATGAATTAGCTTTAGTTGATAGATCTTTAAATCAAACATACACTGCTTTTAATATTTTACCTGAAAGGGGTTGGGAAAAGGTTGAAAGATTTCCAACTTTAGATGATTTTGCTAAAGTTTTAAAAAATACAGTTGGAGGAGAAAAAATTGCTGACAAATTATATCCTTATATTGAGGGTAGTTTTACTGGTTTTTTAAATAAACAAACAAATGTTGAAACAGAAAATAGATTAATTGTTTTTGGTTTAAAAGATTTACCTGAAATTTTAAGACCAATAGGTATGTTTATTGCTTTAAGTTATATTTTTAATAGAGTTAAAAGAGAACTTAAAAGAAGGCTTCTTATAATTGATGAGGCTTGGTGGATAATGAGACAGGAATTTGGTGGTGAATTTTTACTTAATGTTATTAAAAGAGGAAGAAAATATCAATTAGCAGTAACTAATATTACTCAAGATGTTGAAGATTTCCTTAATTCTCCTTATGGAAAGCCTATTATTACTAATTCCGCTATAATATTTTTAATGAAACAATCAACAGCTACGGTTGATTTATTAAAAGATATTTTTTATTTAACTGATGGTGAAAAAAATTTTCTCATTCAAGCCGAAAGAGGAAATGGAATTTTAATTGCTGGAAACAAAAGAGTTCCAATATATATTTTGCCTTCTTATGCAGAAGAACAAATTATTAAAACAAGGCCCGATCAATTAATTGCTCTTCAAAAAGCAAAACAAGGATTTTAAATGAAATATCTACCATTATTTGCTTTTGCAATATTTTTAGATCTTCTTGAATTTATTGACTGGTTAATAGCTATTGCGGGTGTAGAAACTGTTGTGATAACAATTTTAGGGTTCATCATTGCTCTGTTTTTGGCTTTTGGGGGTCTTTTATTTTCTATAACCTTATTACTTACAGGTTTAAGAAAGGAGTTTTTAGCTTTAAGAGCAATTATTATTGCTATTCAACAAATTTTAGAATTTATCCCAGTAGTTCAAGCTTTACCTATAAGAACAATAACTGTTTGGATTTTATATTTACTTGAATCAGGAGTATTAGAAAAATTTGTTCAAAGATTTGCTAGTATTTCGCAAAAATTAATGCCCTTACAACAATTTACACCTTTAGGAAAATTAGGAAAAGTGGTTAGTAAAATACCCATTGTAGGCTCACAAGCTCAAATTATAAATAAAAAAATTGGAGAATTTACAAAAAATAAACCGCAAATGGTTAAAAAATCAGATAAAAAACCAGAAATGGGTGTTTCCATTGTAAATCCAGCACAAAAATCAACTAAAACACCAGAGGAAAGTGTACCTACTATAACCTCACCTCGTCGCCTTACTTTTATCTTTATATTTCTTTTTATTTTGCCATCTTTGTTTGTTTGGGCAAGCACAAAAACATACTTTTACGGAGAAAAAGATGGTAATAATATTATTATTTCCTTTGTTGTTTTTGATGAAAAAACAAAAAAAGTTATAAATTTTTCAGATAATACAGAGTATCAGTGGTATGTCCCTTTTGCCCAAAAAAGTGAAAAAATAACTTTTTCTCCTGTTATTTTTGTTAAACCCTTATCTTTAAATTTATCTCAGGATTTCAATATTAGTGTTAAAGTAATTGATAGAAAAAGAAATTTTTCTCAAACCTTTAGTGGGACAGTTAAAATTCCATCGCCTGATGTTGCTATTATAAGAAAAAAATTTGATTATTTTGAATTACCATTTTTAGGAAATATTGATCCTAATGATATTCTTTACCCAAAACCTATAAATTTTTCTTCTCAAAATTTGTCTTATACTTGGGAATTAAATGGTATTTTTCTTTCAAACAATAAAACCATACCTGCTTCTTTATTAAAAACTGGTTATTTAGGATTAAGGGTCAAAAATTTAAATAACCGTTTTGAGGGAGCTTTTGATTTTTTATCAGTTAAATAATGCCGTTACTTGGACCGATGAGAAGTAAAAAATTTTTTCTTTTAGGGGCAATAATAATTTTAATAATTCTTTTAATTACTGGATTTGGTTATTATTCTAGTTTAAAAAAACCAGAAGAAAAAAAACCAACTATTGTTGAAGCTCCTGAACAAGAAACTAAACCTCAACCAATAAATACCGAAACTCCTGTTTTTCCAACATTACCAACAGAAAAACCAACCGAAACAGAAGAAATTCCTGAAACATTTATTCCAACTTCAACATCTGAAAGTAAAATTAAAAAATTATTTGATAAAGAATTAGCCTACGGAGATTTATATTATCCCTATATTTATATCTATGATCCTCAAGAAGGAATTTTAAAATATTTAAATCTTGAAGATAAAACTTATAAAGAAATTTATAAATCTTCAAATATTTCTAATATTTCTGTTTCACCAACAAGAAAAAGAATTGTTTTTGTAGAAAATAACAGATTAAATCTCTTAGACTTAAGCAAAGATTCTTTTATTAATTTTAAAGAAAAGATAAGTAGTTTTATTTGGAAAAATGATGAACTTTATTTTTTTGCTTTTGATAATTTAAATGGGGGGTTTGTTGGAAAATTTTTTGATTTAAATAAAGAACCTTTAATTTTAGAAAAATTAAATTTTATAAGAGCTAAATTAGAAATTTTTGGTAATCTTCTTTTAGTTTACGCTGATAGTTTAAATTCAATAAATTCTCCTGTTTTCGCTTTAAATCTTTCTAAACCAGCTGGTTTTTCTTTATATCTTGAACCAAAAAATTATTATTCTTTAATTTCAAGCAATGACGGCAAATATTTGTTTGTTAGTTATCAAGAAGATTCTTGGAAATCAAAAATTATTGACCAAAATAAAAAAGAGTTAATTGCTTTTGATTGGGGAACATTAAAAGAAAAATGTTCTTTTGTTGATGTTTTAGTTTGTGGCGTTCCTTTAAATCAAAAAACAGATATTAATGACTGGTATAAATTAAAAAGAAGTTATCAAGATAAAATAATAATTTTTAATCCTAAAACTAAAGAATTAAAAGAAGTTAATTTAGATGGATTTTTTGATGTAATTAAACCAAAATTAACTCCTATCGGTATTGTCTTTTGGAATAGAAATGATGCTAATTTTTACATTGTAAACCTCGAATAATTTTCTTTCTAATAAAAACAAAATAGTATTAATCAACCAATAAAGCATAAACAGGGAAGGAAAATTGAAAATAATAATACTAATTAAAACTAGAAATAAAATTTGAAATTTTTTTTGATTGTTTGGTGTTTTAATTAAAAAAATACTTAAAAACTGAAAAAGTAATGTTAATAAAAAAAGGAAAAGATTTTTTTGACTAAGATCAATCAAGCCTAAAAAATAAATATTTTTATTTTCTTTAATTATTTTTTGTAAAACAAAAAAAATTGAAATTAAAATTGGCAAAGGTACTAATTGCAAAACAAGATTTAAAAATGGGTTAAATTTTTCTTTTTTATAAAGTTCTGTTAATTTTTCTGCTTGTTTAATAACATCGTTTTTGTATTCCTTTGTTATTTTATCAATTTCTGGTTTTAATCTTCTTATTTTAATCTCTTCTAAAAATATAAAGTAATCTAGCGGAAGCAAACTTAATTTTAAAAGAAAAGTAAATAAAATTACTGATAATCCTAAATCATTTAAAAAACTATTTAAAAAATAAATAAACCCTAAAAATTTTTCTCCTAAAAAGTTTATCATTTTATTTTTGTTAAAATTTTTAATATCTTTTCTTCAAGAATCTTGTAATTTTCAAATAAAAAATCTTTTTTTTGTGGGAAAATTATTATATCAAAAAATTTATCTTTAAATAAATCAAGGTTATTTCTAATAATGTTATAAATTCTTCTTTTTATTTTATTTCTTTCTGTTGGTTTTTTAAAAAGTTTTAAGGGAGGTTTAACTGAAAAACGACTATAATTTAGGCTATTTTTTAAATAAAAAACCTTAAAGTTTTCATCTTCAATTTTTTTAAAATTCAAGTTAAAAAATCTTTTAAAATCATCACCTTTTAATCTAAATTTTTTCTTTATCATTAAGCTAATCTTTTTCTTCCTTTTCTTCTTCGATTTCTTAATATCCTCTGACCAGCTTTTGTTCTTTTTCTAATTAAAAATCCTAATGTCTTTTTTCTTTTTGTCATTTTTAACAACTTTTCAATAATTTTTAAACCTTGAATCGTGCTTTCAACTTATATTATAATACAAGTTAAGAATGACTCTTGATTTGTTTAATAGCCTTTGGGAAAAAGTTGTAGAAAATTTAAGACAAGAAATTGGAGAAAAAAACTTTAAAACCTGGTTTTCAGAATTCACCCCTAAAACCTACATTCACAACTGTTTAAAAATTAGTGTTCCAAGTAAATTTGTTAAAGACTGGATTGATAAAAATTATTTACCAATTTTGAGTAAAATTATTAAAAATACTATTCCTGAAGTAAAAGATGTAGAAATAGTTGTAGAAAATAGACCTTCTTTTCAAGTTTTTCAAAAAAAATCTACGGTTATTAAAAGACTACAAAGTTTAGCTGTAAAAACTCAAAAATTATCTATTTTTGAAGTTAATCCGCAAAATAATTTAAACCCCCGTTATCGATTTGATAATTTTGTTGTTGGTAAATCGAATGAAATTGCTTTTACAGCTTGTCAAGCTGTTGTAAAAAATCCCGGATCATTACACAATCCACTTTTTATTTATGGTCCTGTAGGTGTTGGTAAAACTCATTTATTACAAGCTACTGGAAACGAAATTTTAAAACATTACAAAAATTTAAAAGTTAAATATTTAACAACTGAACAATTTACTAATGAATTTATTAATGCTATTAAAAATCAAACTACTGAAGAATTTAGATTTAAATTTAGAGATATTGATGTTTTAATTTTAGACGATGTTCATTTTCTTTCAGGAAAAATATCAACCCAAGAAGAATTGTTTCATACATTTAATTTTCTTTACAACCTTTCAAAACAAATAATTTTTTCCTCAGATAGACCTCCAGCATTAATTCCTGATATTGAAGAAAGGTTAAGATCAAGATTTGAAGGTGGATTAATTGTGGATATTAATCCACCTGATTTTGAAACAAGAATAGCTATTTTGAAACTAAAAGCTCAAGAAAAAGGAGTTTTTTTTGATAATTTTGTTTATGAAATAATAGCTGAAAAATTTGTTAATAACATTAGGGAATTAGAAGGTGTTCTTTCTTTAGTTATTTTTGAAAGTCAATTTATAGATAAATTAACACCGGATAAAGTAAAAGAAATTATTAAAAAATTTGCTAAAGAAACTTATAGAAGAGTTACTCCTAAAAAACTTATTAAAACAATTGTCTCTCATTTTGAAATAAAAGAAGAAGATATTCTCAAACCAGCTAGAAATAAAAATCTCGTTCAAATTAGACAAATATTAATTTACTTTTTAAGGGAATTTGGTCAACTTTCTTACACAACTATTGCTGAAATTCTTAAAAAAGATCACACTACTATTATTTATTCTTATGAAAAGATAATTAAAGAAATAAATAGAAATCAATCTATTAAAGAAGAAATAGAAATTATTAAACAAAAAATTCTTGAATCTTAAGTCGGTTATTAACAAGATTTTAAAATTTTTTTGCTAAAATTTTAGTTAAATAACACCAATAAAAACTTTATCCACAAATTAACATAACCTAATATGATTATTACTGTTTCAAAAGAAAAATTAAAAGAAGTAATAGATATTGTTAATAATATTTGTCCTAAAAAAAGTGATATTAATGTTTTAAATTATTTTTATTTAGAAGCTAAAAATAATGAAGTTTATATAATGGCTACTGATTTAGAAATTAATTATCAAACTAAATTTCCTGCTCGAATTCAAAAAGAAGGCAAAATTTTAATACCGGCAAAACAATTTGAAAAAATAGTTGATAATTTATATGAAGATGATGTTACTTTAGAAACAAAAGATGATGTTTTATTTATAAGAGGTAAAAAATTTTTTCTAAGTTTACCAGGATTAAGTCAAGAAGATTTTCCAACTTTTTCAACAATTAATAAAGATGTTTATATGGAAATTGATAATGAAATTTTTAGTGCTTTTTTGGAAAGGCTTTACCCAATTTTAAAAACTTCAGATATTAGACCAGAATATGCTGGAGTGTATTTTGATTTTCTTCCTCAAGGATTAAATTTAGTTGTAACTGATACCATAAGATTAGGTGTTCAAAAAGTAAAGCCTATTTATTATGAAACAAATTTTGAAAATGGTGGAATTTTATTACCTCAAAGAATAATTAAAGAATATAAAAATATTAAAAGAAAAACTGGTAAATTAAGAATTTATTTTGAAGAAAATCAGATTACTTTTGAAATAATGAATCATGTTTTAACAAGCAAAGTAATAGCTGTTGATTACCCAGACTATAAATCTTATTTAAATCCTTCGAGTTTTCTTTTTACTGTTTTAGTTGATAAAGATGAAGTAATCAAAGCTTTAAAATTAAGTGGAATTTATACTAGTGGTGATTTAAAAGAAACTGAAATTTTTTTTGATTTTAATGAAAATAAATTAACAATTTATTCAAAAAATGAACTTTTAGGTGAAGTAAAGAACGAAATTGGTTTTGAACCTAAAGAAAATAATTTAGATAATAATGAATTTAGAATTAGATTTAATTTAGATTTTCTTTATGATGGTTTTGATGCCTTTGATTCAGAAAAAATTTTAGTTAGCTTTTTCAATACTGGAGAAGAAAATTTCCCTCTTTATTTAGTTTCTCCTATTGAAGACGATTATGTTTATATTTCTTTACATCTTTAATGTTTAAAAAAATAGATTTTCAAATTGAGTCAATTTACAAAATTGCTAAAATTCTAAAAGAAAAATTTCCTTCAAACAAAATTACTATTAAAAAAGAAAAAAATATTATTACAATAATTTTTTTAAATAAAGAAGATTTGTTAAAAATTAGAGAAATAGAAACATTTTTAAAATCAAAATTTCCTTATTATAGATTTTCTTTTATTCAGAAAAGCCCTTAAGCCAATTAATAACCCCAGCTTCCCAATTATAATATTGAGGATCATTTTCGGGATGAGTTGGTATTGGGCCTAAAGGATCGTTTCTGTCTACATAAAATAAAATATCATGAATACCATAAGAAGTTATCCAATTTCCGTTAAGCATTGGTTTATCAACATTTCTTGGTTGAGGAGGAATAAATTTTTCTTCAGGTATTAATTGTTGATTAATTAATTCTTTTAAAAAATCATGAAAAATTGGCAAAGCCGCAACCAAACTAGCTCCCAAAGAATTCATTCTTTTTCCTGATGTATTTCCAGCCCAGACTCCAATAACAATATTTGGGGTATAACCAAATGTCCAAGCATCTTGATAAAATTGGGTTGTTCCAGTTTTTAAAGCAACCTCATAAGGATCAAAAACAGTTAAATTAAAACTTCTACTAAAAAGCCCCCTTCTTGCCTCTTTATCTTTTAAAATATCAGTTACCAATCTAGCTGATTCTTCAGAAATAATTCTTTTTTCTTCTG
>PSMS01000015.1:0-12163 GCA_040290225.1 Patescibacteria group bacterium
TAGCTGCTATCAGAGAATTTCAAGAAGAAACAGGATTAAAATCAACAAAAGAAGATAAAGAGAAATTAATTTATTTTGGTGAGTTTGAAAGAAAACCTTCTCCTTATAAAAATGCTCCTCAAAAAATTATTTATTTTTATCTATTAAACAAAGACTTCGGAGATAATCTTGTTCCAAAAAGTAACTTAGTAAAAATGGAATATCCGCCTAAATCGAAAAATTTTTTGGTTTTTCCTGAAATTGATAGAATAGCTTATTTTGATTTAGAAAAAGCTAAAGAAATATCTTTGCTTTATTTACATCCAGTTCTGGATAAATTGGATAATTTTTTGAAAAATTCCAAAATTAATCAAGAAATAAATAACTAAAGCTGTAATCCAAAAAGTAGTAAGAAAACCTAATAACCATTGAATAATTTTTAAAACTCTTCTTACAAAAATAAAAACTAAAATAAAAATTATAATAAACAAAATTAAATTGGTTGTTCGAGCATATTCAATTAAAGTAGAATAAATTTGTTGAAAATTAATACCAAAAAACATTTAAGTTTGATTATATTTTAAATTTAAAATTTTAAAATCTCTTTCACAATAAGAACAATTTGGCGAAGGATCAGGTTCTTTTTTGCTATAATAAACTTCTTTGAGATTTTCTAAAACTTCATCGTAAGCGTCATAATTTAAATTATCAAGAATATAAACTTCCCTTTCCTCTGTCTTTTCATATTTCTCATTAATATCAATTTTAATAACATATAATACTCCTTTACTTTCCACTTCTTCACCCTGTTTTTTTAATAAATAACCGTAGATTTCTAATTGTCTTTTATAATCTTCGTAGATAGAAAAATTCTTACTTAAAGTTGTTTTAAAGTCAAAAGGAATTAGTAATTTTTCTTTATTAATCAAAAGGTCATCAATTTTTCCCCAATAAACTAAATTATGATCTTTATGAAAAAATTCTAATCTCTTTCTCCAAAGAACCAATTTTCTTGTATCTGGAAAAAGAAAAAACCCTCTTTTTTCAATCTCTTCAGGAGTCTTTTTTTGTTTTCTGTGCTCATCTAATTCTTTTTTTAATATTGGATCGTATTTGCTTCCTATAAATGTTCCTTTTATTTCTTCTGGTCTTTTAATATTATGTTTTACTTCTAACCAAAAACAACGTGGACATTTAATGAAAAGTTCTATTTTTGATCTTGAAATTTCATTATTATTTCGCATAAGTTAATTATAAAAAATTTTTTTATTTTTTAATTTCTAAAATTAAAAGACTTTCAATATGGGGTGTGTTGGGATAAAAATCAAATCCATAAAAACCTAAAACTTTATAAAAATCTTTCAAATAATAAAAATCTCTTGCTTGGGTTAAAGGATTACAAGATAAATAAAATATCTTTTGTGGTTTTTCTTTTATTATGTTTGAAATTAATTTTTTAGGTAAGCCGGCTCTTGGTGGATCCAATATTAAAATATCAGTCTTATTAATTAAATCTTGGGGAATTTTTTCTGAAGCCAAAACAATCCCTTTAAAATTTTTAACATTATTTAGTCCAGCATTAATCTTAGCATAAGCTATTGCTTCTTTGTCTATATCAACGCCGATTATATTTTTTGAATATTCATTTAATAAAATACCAATAATACCTACTCCACAATATAAGTCTAATAATTTTTGAGAATCTTGACAATATTTTTTCATTACTTCGATAGCTTTTTCAAATAATTCAATATTGTTTTGGAAAAAAGATTTGTAAAGATATTTAAATTCTAAATTTAAAATTTTTTCTCTCAGATATTCCCTACCCTTAATTAATAAAATCTCATCAAAATTGCTAGCCGGTGATTTTGGATTTGAATAAGCTAAAATAAAACCAACAAGATTTTCCAAATTAAAATCAAACTTTACTTTTTTATTATTAACCAATAAAACAGCTAAAACTTCTTTATTGCTTTGACTAAATCTTAAAATTAAACTTTTTAAGCCATCTAAATTTTGTTTATTTATTTCTTCTAAAATTTTTAAAGCGCTTTCATTTGCTTTTTTATTAATCAATAAACAGCCATTTTTTAATTTAATTTTTTCAAAAGGATTATTTCTTTTGTAAAAAGCAAGATAATATTTTTCTTCTTTTAAAAAACTATATTCAATTTTTGTCCGATATTCAAAAATATTATTTGCTGGATAAAATTCATTAAGCTCTAAATTTTCTTTTGCAAATTCAAAAAATATTTCCTTTAATAGATTTTTTTTAGTTTCAATTTGAAAATCATAAGAAAAGCATTGCCAAGGAGAACAGCTTAAATAATGATCTTCTTTAAACTCAACTCTATTTTTAGATTTTTCAATAATTTCAACAATCTCACCTTCAATAAAATTTTTCTTTTCTTTTAAAATTCTTACTTTCGCTCTTTCGCCAGGCAAAACTCCGTAAGCAAAAACCACTTTTCCGTTCAATTTCCCAATACTTACTCCATTATGCCCTATTTTTTCAAAATAAACCTCGATTTCTTTTTTACTCATTCAAAAAGTAGATTTTTAACTTCTTCCTTAATAGCGTTTTTATCTAGTTTATATTTAGCTAATAATTCATTAATCTTTCCTGATTCACCAAAAGTATCTCTTAAACCAATAAATTTTATTTTTATTGGCTTAGTTTGAGACAAGAATTCACAAACAGCACTTCCCATTCCTCCATGAATTTGATGATCTTCAACAGTAACTATTCCTTTAACTTTTTGAGCAACATCTAAAAGAGTTTCTTGATCCAAGGGTTTAATAGTATGAACATTTAAAACTAAAACATTTATTCCTTCTTCTTCTAATTCTTTAGCAGCTAATAAGGCTTGATAAACTAAATGTCCAGTAGCCAAAATAGCTATTTGTGGATTTTCTGATAACCAAAATTTCTCAATTTTTCCGAAGACAAAAGGTGTTTCTTCTGTGGTTATTATTGGAGTTTTATCTCTAACGAATCTAATATAAACTGGACCATAAATTTCAGCAGCGAATAATGTTGCTTTTTTTGCCTCCCAATAATCACAAGGAGAAATAACTTTAATATTTGGCCAGCAACGAGTTATAGCAATATCTTCGGTTGCTTGATGAGTAGCTCCATCTGGACCAGTAACAATTCCGGCATGATGCCCAGCAATTTTAACATTAGCATCATTATAAATTATTGTTGTTCTTATTGTTTCCCAATTTTTACCAGGAGAAAAAGTAGCATAGGAAGAAATAAAAGCAATTTTTCCTGAAACACCTAAACCAGCAGCAATTCCAGCCATATTTTGTTCAGCAACCCCACATTCAATAAATCTTTCAGGCCATTTTTCAGCAAATTTATGCACTCTTGTTGATTCAGCCAAATCACCAGTTAAAACAACAACATTTGGATTTTTTTCTCCTAATTCTAATAAGGCATCACCATAACCATCTCTAATTGGCTTTTGTTCAACATCTTCATCAAAAATTTTGGGATTTAATTTTAATTCTGGGTTAAGCATTATTGATGTTCGCTTATAATTTTACCTTGCAATGTTCTTAATTCTTCTAAAGCTTTTCGAGCTTCTTCTTTATTGGGTGGTTTTCCATGCCATTCAAATTTTCCTTCCATAAAACTTACACCTTTTCCTGGAATTGTGTAAGCAATAATAACTGTAGTTTTAAATTTTGTTGTCCGAGCCCGACGAACTGCATCGATAAATTCTCTAAGATTGTGTCCATCAACTTCAATGACATTTAACCCAAAAGCTTCTAATTTTTCTTTTAATGGTTCAAGGGGCATAACATCTTCAGTATAACCATCAATTTGAATAAAATTTCTATCAATAATAATTGTTAAATTATCAAGTTTATTTTTACCTAAAAACATATAAGCCTCCCAGGTATTTCCTTCTTGGGTTCCTCCATCAGAATCAATAACATAGATATGGTAATTTTTTTTATCTAATTTTGCTGCAATAGCCATTCCGATTGCCTGGGATATTCCTTCACCTAAGGGTCCTGATGTATTTTCAATTCCAGGAAGTGATGTTCTATGAGGATGACCTTGAAGTCTTGAATTAATTTTTCTTAATGTTTTCAATTCTTCTACTGGGAAAAAACCAGCTAAAGCCATTGAAGCGTATAAAACAGGACAAATATGCCCATTAGAAAGAACTAGTCTATCTCGATCTTCCCAATATGGATTTTTAGGATCATAACGAAGAATATGAAAAAATAAAGCGGAAAAAATATCAGCCATCCCCAAAGGACCAGCCGAATGTCCCGAACCAGCTTCTAAAAGTGTTTCAATAATTAATTGTCTAATTTCATAAGCCTTTTCTTCTAAAAATTTCAGCTTCTCTTCATGAATCTCCTCAATCATTATTTCAATATTTTATCAAAACTTACTCAAAAAGTTCAAATACTAAATAATATTTCAATAAAAATCAACACCATCTGACATATTTTGAAGTTTGGAATCGCGTAATTTAAAAAATTTTAAAATCATAAAAATATTCTTTGGGTTTTCGAAAAACAATTTCTAATCTTTCTACTTTTGCTAATCTTGGACCAATTTTTATATTTTTAATCATTTCTTGCAAATCCACTTCCCTTCCTTGGGCTAAAACTTCGACTGTTCCATCAACTAAATTTTTAGCGTAACCAAAAATTCTTAGTTCTTTAGCATATCTTTGAACAAAAAATCTAAAACCAACACCCTGAACTCTTCCATAAATTTTTGCTAAAAATTCTAAATAATCTTTTTCTATATCCTCAAAATCCAAAGCATTTTCTAAACTAAACTCATTAATTTTCGTCCTTATCAAACTTTTCAAATACCCACCGCAACCTAATTTTTCACCTAAATCATTAGCCAAAGATCTAATATAAACACCTGAACCAACTTCAGCTAAAATTTTTAAAACAGGTTTTTGATATTCAATAATTTTCAAATCATAAACAAAAACTTTTCTTGGTTCAATTTCAATTTTTCTTCCTTTTCGAGCATATTCATAAGCAGGTTTTCCTTTAATTTTCAAAGCTGAGTAAATTGGAGGCCTTTGTTCAATTTCTCCAATAAAACTTTTTAAATTCTCTTCAATAATTTCAATTTCTGGAATCTCTTTATTGGTTTTTTCTATTTTTCCTTCAGCATCAAAAGTATCAGAAAATGCTCCTAATTCAATTTCAGCAATATAAGTTTTTTTACTTTCTTTCAAAAATTTATTTAATTGCTTGGTATATTCTCCAATTCCCAAAATCAAAAGACCTTCCGCTAACGGATCCAGTGTTCCACCATGTCCGACTTTTTTATTCGTCAATTTTTTAAAATATTCAACAATTTCATTCGAAGTTTTTCCTTTTGGTTTATTAAATAAAACAATACCTTCCATTTATAATTTAATTATAAAATGAGGAATTTTTATTTGATTTTAGATAATCTCAGAAGTGCTTTTAATGTTGGTTCGATTTTTAGAACTGCTGATGCTTTAGCTATTGATAAAATTTTTCTTTGTGGTATTACACCAACTCCGGAAAAAGTAAATCGTTATTTTTCTTTAAAAGCCAAAAGAGAAATTGAAAAAACAGCCTTAGGAGCAGAAAAATTTGTTCCTTGGGAGTATTATTCAAAAACAGGAAGTTTAATTAATAAATTTAAAAAAGAAAAAATAAAAATAATTGCCCTAGAACAAAATAAAAATTCAATCCCCTTTAATAAATTAAAAATTAACAAAAATGATTCAATTGCTCTAATTTTAGGAAACGAAATAAAAGGAATAAAAAAATCTATATTAAAAAAATCAGATTATATTGTTGAAATTCCAATGTTTGGTAAAAAAGAGTCTTTAAATGTCGCTATTGCTTTTGCTATTGTTGGTTACTGGTTAAAATTAAATTTTTAATTTTGTTAAAATCAGCTCCTTTTCTTAAAATTTCTATTTTGTTATTTAAAAAACTAATCAAAGTAGATGGTTCACCCTTTATTTTTCCTCCATTATAATAAACAACATTTTTTCCAAAAAATTTTTTAGCTTCGGAAATTGTTTTTGCAGGTTCGTAATTTTCCCAATTGGCGCTTGGAGCAATCAATGGTCCTGAAATTTTCAAAATTTTTAATAAAAATTTACTTTTAGGAATTCTAAAAGCTAAACTTTTAGTCCCCCGATGAAGATATTCAAAAAATCTAATACAAGCTTTTGAATTAATTTGCAAAATAACACTAATTTTTGCCGGCCAAATTTTTTGTAAAATTTCTTTTTTTCTTTTCGTTAATTTAATCCCAAAAATTTTTAGATCATCAATTTTCGAAATCAATATAATACAAGGTTTCTTTGGATTTCTTTTTCTTAACTTATACATCTTTTCTACTGATTTTTTATTAAAAGCATTACAACAAATTCCATAAATTGTATCAGTTGGCATAACAGCTATTACTCCTTCTTTTAAAAGCAAAGCTAATTTTTTCCAAGAATTTTTATAAGAACCAAAATAACCTCCAATTGTATAATCACTTTTTATTACTCGGTGACATGGAATTTGAGTATTTCTATTTTGAGATAAAATATTAGCAACTACCCTGTAAGCTTTTTTATTTCCTAATCTTTGAGCAATGTCTTTATAAGTTAAAACTTCACCCTCAGGAATTTTAGAGACAATTTCAAAAACTTTTTCTTTAAAATCCATATTAATTAATTATAATAAAATAAAAAAATAATGAAAAAAGGTTATTTAGCAGAATACCAAGCAAAAAAAATATTAATTAAAAAATACGGAAAAAATAATGTTTTTAAAATTGCTATCGGAGGAATTTTAGATTTTTTAATTTTATCTCCAGACAGTAATAAAATAATTAAAATTGTTGAAATTAAAAAAACTAAAAAAAATAAATGGTATTTAAATGATCACGATAAAAAACAAATAAAAATTCTTAAAAAAATAAAAAAAACTCATAAAATTCCCATTGAATATTGGATCAAGATTAAAAATAAATGGTATTTCTATGAAATTGATGAAATAGAAAAAATAATTTAAAAAGGTCTAATTTGAAAATTCTTCCTTCAATCCCTTAGGTAATCTTACCCCTCTTTGACCCTTATAAACACCTTTATATTCTATTTCTCCAACTGTTTCCTCTAAAACAACATGTAAAAATCTTAATCCTGGCTTTAAAACAACATAATTATTACTGGTGTTAATTAATTCTATAGTAATATTACCCTCAAAACCAGCATCAATAATTGTTGGTGGGACACTTAATCCATAACGAGCTAAAGTGCTTCTTAAATTACAAAAACCAATAACATTATTAGGAAATTTAATATATTCAATTGTTGAAAGTAAAACAAAAGAATTTGGTTTAATAACAATTTTCCCATCTTTTGCTTCGACAATACTAAAAAGATTAGCTGAATTTTCTATTTCAGTTAAATCAACAATTTTGTTTTCAAATGAATAAAAAGCATATTCATAACCTATTCTTAAATCTAAACCATTTTCTCTTATAACTTCTTCATTAAACGGTTCTATAAATAGCTTTTCTTCTTTTATTAATTTTAAAATTTCTTCTCGAGTTAAAACAGCCATAAAATTATTTTATATTAATATAAAAAAATTGGGGTGGGCGACCGGGCTCGAACCGGCAACCTGAGGCTCCACAGGCCTCCGCTCTAACCAATTGAGCTACGCCCACCATCTCAATAGTATTATATCAAAAACAAAAAATTTTCTTTAAAATTTTGGACCTGGCGGGAATCGAACCCGCAATCTCATCCGTGCGATGGATGCGTGTTACCATTACACCACAGGCCCTTTATGTTTAAGTTTCATTATAAAATAACATTTTTAAAGATTTAGTTGAAATAGATAAAAAGAGGGATTAAAAAAATATTTTTCACCCAACAAAAACGCTGATTATAAAATAAGCGAAATAATTTTCTTATTAAACGATAATTTAAAAGTAATAAATTGATTTTATTTTTTTCCACTAAAATTCTATTAACCTAATTACAGCACGAAATAAACTTTCTTTTAATAAACCTAAAATTGGATTTTTTTCAAATAATTGAATCTTCTCTATTTTATCAATTATTTTTAGAGCCTTATCTCCTAATTCTTTCATTTTTTTATAAAAATCTTTTTTATCACGAGTATATGGTGGATAATTTAAAAGATTTACAAGGGTATTAGCTGCTCGATTGAATTTTTTTAAGGAATTTTTTAAATCTAATGCTAATTTTCCTATATCTCCTTTACCTTCTTTTATTAAATTAATCAATTCATCAATTTGGGTAAATACTTTTTCTATTTCTTCTAATTTTTTCTCAGGAGTTAGTTCTGGTTCAGGTTTTTCCATTTTTCTATAATTTATAATTTTGGTTTTTCGACAATTTTAATAATTAACCCCCTAACTCTTTCCTTTCAAATTCTTCTGCATTTTCTATAATATCACCTTCTTTAAACAAAATTTCTTTTAAAACATTTCTCCATTCTGGTAATTTTCTTGTAAGCCATTCTAAATCAATAGCGAAATGTTCAAATTCTTCTCTTTGAGCATGTTCCATAATTTTTCTTACTTCTGGATCTTTAGTTACCGAGATACGTTGTTGATACCAATTTATAGCTTCAGCTTCTTCAATTAATGAAGCTATTATTCTTGCAAAATCTCTTATCTCTTGAGATAATTCTTCGGGTGGTTCGTGGTATTGATCAAATCCTGCCATTTTATTATGTTTTATTTAATTTTGACATCGCGAACAAAAAAATGTACTTCTTCCTCCTAATTTTATTCTTTTAATTATTTTACCACAAATATAACAATTTTTTCCTTCTCTTTTATAAACAAAAACTTTTTCTTGAAAATTTCCCTTGCTTTTATCCGGTCTAATATAAAAGCGAACACTGGCACCACCTAATTTTATTCCTTTTCTTAAAACATTTTTGATTGCTTTGTATAAATTTTTAATTTCTGTTTCATTTAAGCTCTTGGCTTTTCTTTGGGGGTTAATCCTTGCTAAAAATAGAGCTTCATTAGCATAAATATTTCCTATGCCCGCAATTTTTGTTTGATCCATTAAAAGAATTTTAATTGGCTTTGAAGATTTTTTAACAATTTCTTTAAGATAATCAAAAGTAAAATCCTTATCAAATGGTTCTTTGCCCAATTTTAAAAAATAATTTTCAATCTCTTCTTTTTTTACAATTTTTATCCAAGCAAATTTTCGAGCATCATTAAAAATCAAATAACCATTATCTAATTTAAAAATAACTCTTGTTGATTTAATTTTTTCTTTATTTTCAGAAAAAATCAATTGACCTGTCATTTTCAAATGAATTAATAAAGCATATTTTTCCAAAATAAAAATCAACAATTTGCCCCTTCTTTTAATTTCTTTAATTTTTTCTCCTCTAATCTTTTTTTTATCACCAATAAATTGTTTTTGGGAAAATATCTCGACATTTAAAATTTTCTTTTCTAAAAGTTTCTTAATTAAAAAATTTTTTATAGTCTCAACCTCAGGTAGTTCTGGCATTTTAATTAAAATCTATTCTAAATTCATAACCGTATTTTTTAAAACCCAATTTTTGATACCATTTATGAATATTTTTTCTCTCAAAACGGCTTGTAGCAATTAATTTATAACATTTTAATTTTTTAGCTAATTCAATAATTTTAATTACTAATTCTGTTCCCAACCCCTTGCCCCTGTATTTTTCATCAATCGAGATACTTCCAACAGTCCATAGTGTCTTTTATGTAAATCGTTTTTAATCAAATACAAATAGGCTCTAGCAATTTGTTTTTTATTTTTTCTCAATTCCAATTTAATAGCTCTTCCTTTAACTTTATTTAAAGTGAACTTCTCTTTTTTACTTTGATAACCAATTCTTTTCATTTTAATAAAATTTTAGTATCAATTTTTTATTTATAGAAATTTAAAATTTTTTAATTATCAAAATTATTGTTTTATTATCTCAATAACTTTGTTTACTGGCAATCTTGAATTAATTATTTTTATTTCTTTTGTTTTTTCAATACTCGGTAAGTATTCTTTGCCAATGATCTTATCATCATCTAACCAATAAACTATTAAATCAACAAAAGTATTCTTATTCCAAAAATATCTAATTTCTTTATCAGGAAAAATAAAAATCATTCCATCAAAATCACAGGGGCATCTAACAAACATTAATCCTCTTTCCCATTCTTTTTGATTATCAGCAATTAAAAGTTTGTAATTTTTCCCTTCCAAGTTTTTAATTATCATTTTTGAGGAAATTTTTCCAACAGAGTTCTTATATAAAATAGTTGCCCAAAATAAAAATACGATTAATAAAATAAACAAAAATAAAATTATTATCTCCTTCATAAAAAATTTATAATATTATTACGCACTTACAAAGCATTGACAAGTTTTATTTATTTTTCGAGAGAGAAAATATAAAGAAAAAGAAAGTAAAATTATAGCAATTAAAACAATGTAGAATCTATATTTAAAAACAAAAAGCATCGAACCAAAACCTAAGCCTAATCCTAAAAAACTAAAAGGAACCGCCAAACAAAATAAACAAAAAGCAGAACTAATAATTCCTCCAAGTAAACCGAAAATAGATCCGAAAATTGTTAAGGGAGCATTTTTTATTGATTCTTTTTTATTATTTTTTAGAAGATAAAAATTAAAAATTAAATTCAAAGAAATTAAAGCAGAAAGCAATAAAATTAAAAATTTCTCTTTCAAACTAATCGACTTAAAAAATAAAATAAAATCAATTGGGGGTTTTGAAGAATAAAAATTAATCCAAATTACAAAATAAGAAAATAACAAGAAAAGAAAGATAAAAGCTATTAAATAAACCTTTGAGTTAAAAACTAATTTTAACGCATTAATGATTTCTTTGAAAATGTTAGTGATTAAATAATATTTTTTCATATTTTTATTGTTTTATGTATATCTTAATACTTTCTTAATCACTGTTTTTTCTGGCTTAAGCAATCTTTTAATTTCATTATAAATATTATTATAAATATTTTTTACTCTCTTTTCATTTTTTCTTTTATAGTTACACAAAAATAAATCAAAATTAACTATCCCCTTTTCTGGCCAAGTGTGTAAGGCTAAATGTGAATCTGACAATAAAAATATAATAGTTGAGCCTTTGTTAGGGAAAATATATTTTGCTGTTTTTAAAACTTTTACATTATTATTTTTTAAAATATAAAATATTTTTTTCTTTAATTTTTGATGTTTCAATAAATCAAAGTCGCATTTTACAAAATCTGCAATTATTTCTAAACTTCTTTTTATTGTTTGGATCTTCTTCATTTATTATCGCTTTTAATGATTTTATTTATTAAATTATTTATAAATTTTATTATAAATATAATTTGTCATCCACAATTTTATTTGCAACTCTAAAAACTTTATATTAAAATAAAATAGTAGGTCTAAATTAATGCAAAAATTAAAATTATAAATAATGAAAAAAATAACTCTTTTTTTATTATTTTTAACCTTAATCTTTGGTTTTAATTTTGTTAAGGGTCAAACTTCAAATTATTTATCACGTCCAACATCAACTGACCGTAGTGTTTGCATTCAGGTTATAACTCCAGCTAAAAATCCATTAACAGGTGAATGTAGAGAATTCCCAACTCCTTGTGATGTTCCTCCTGGATGGGAAAAGGTTGAATCATGTAAAGGACCCGTTCCTTGTATTCTCCCGACTCTAAAACCTGGAATGAGAGATGAAAAAGTTAAAGTTCTTCAAAAACTTTTATCTGAAGATAAATCACTTTACCCTGAAGGTTTAATTACTGGATATTATGGTCGTTCAACACAAGAAGCAGTCAAAAGATTACAAAGAAAACTTGGTTTAGAACCAACAGGGGTTTTTGATGAAAAAACTGCTAAAGCTTTTTGGCCATGTCCTAAAGATATAGAAGTGAAAGTCCTTTATCCTAATGGTGGAGAAAGATTAGAAATCGGAAAAACATATGAAATTAAAATAGAGATTAACCCCGGACTTATTGAAGCCCCTTACCACTACTTACCTCCTTTAGGAACGGAATCGGAAACAACCTCTACTCCTCCCTCTCCTCCACGTATGGAAGCTACTACTACTCTACCTGTAACTACCACTAACCCAACTTTACTTCCCCCTCGAGTTCGAATCCCCT
>PSMS01000016.1:0-11803 GCA_040290225.1 Patescibacteria group bacterium
TGCTTTACTACAAGATGGACAAATTAATTTTACATTACTCCACGAAATTGGTCTTGGAACTTGGATAATTTGACCTTTTTCACCTATTCTTTTTGGTTTGACATGTTTTTTTACTAAATTTAACCCCTCAATAACAACTCTTTGTTCTTTAGGAAAAACTTTCAAAACAGTTCCTATTTTTCCTCTATCTTTTCCTTTAATTATTAAAACTTTATCTCCTTTTTTAATTTTTTGCATTTTAAACAAGCTCAGGAGCTAAATTAGCAATTTTATCATAACCTAATTCTTTAATTTCTCTTGGAATAGGACCGAAAATTCTTGTTCCGTAAATATCGTTCGAACCTTTTAAAATTACACAAGCATTTTCTTCAAATTTAATATAAGTTCCATCTTTTCTTCTAAAAGGCTTTCTTTGTCTGACAACTAAACACCTAACTACCATTCCTTTTTTTATTTCTCTTCGGGGTTGAGCTTTTTTAACACTGCAAGTAATAATATCACCAATTTGAGCATATTTAGCATTTCCTTTTCTAACAATTCCAATACATTGCAATTGAATTGCTCCTGAATTATCAGCGCAATTTAAAATTGTTCTTCTTTGAATCATTGTTCAGATTTTTTAATAATTTTTACTAAGCGCCACCTTTTCAATTTAGAAAGAGGTCTTGTTTCTTCTATTAAAACAACATCACCAATTTTGGAAATTTCTTTTTCATCATGAACATAATATTTTGTTCGGTGTTTATAATATTTTTTGTAAAGAGGGTGTTTTCTTAAGGTTTCAGAAACAACAACTCTTGTCTTTTGCATTCTATCTGAAATTACTTTTCCAATTACTTGTTTTCTCATTTTTGTTTTAATTTTTCATTAATAACTGTTAAAACTCGAGCCAAGTCTTTTTTTGCTTGTCTTAAAAAATGCGGTTTATCTAATTTTTTAATTTTCTTTAAAATTAAATATTCTTGAATCTTTTTCCTTAAGTCATTTTCTAACTTTTTCAATTCTTCAATTGTTTTAATTCTTAAATCTTTGGCTTTCATTTTATTCAGTAACTATTTTTGTTTTAACACTTAATTTATATTGAACTCTTTTTAAAATATTTTTAAGTTCTTCTAAGGGTAAACCTGAAACTTCAAACATAATAGTTCCTGGTCTGACCACAGCAACATAAGTTTCAACATCGCCCTTTCCACCACCCATTCCTACTTCTGGTGGTTTTTTAGTTTTTGGTTTGTGAGGAAAAATTCTCATCCAATATCTTCCCTTTTTACCAAGCCTTCTTTTAAGTTCATTAATAGCTGATTCAAGCTGATGAGCATCAATCATTTTTGTTTCTAAGGCTTTTAATCCAGCTTCACCATGAACTAAAGTATGCCCTTTGGTAATAATTCTTCTTTTCAAAGACCTTCCTTTAAATGATTTTCTATATTTTAATTTTTTAGGAGCCAACATTTTCCAAATAACCTACTTTATCGCCCCTATAAAGCCAAACCTTAACACCTACAATTCCATATTTTGTAAAAGCAGCTTTAAATCCATAATCAATATCCGCAATTAATTTAGACAAAGGTAATTTCCCCCAACTAATTGACTCAGTTCGATGAATTTCAGCTCCATCAATTCTTCCTGAAACTTTTATTTTAATTCCTTTAATTTCTTTATGTTCTTTAGCTTTATTTAAAACATTTTTAATAGCTGATCTTGTTTTAACTCCTTGTTCAAGATAATTAGCTATTACTTCAGCTAAATATTGAGCATAAAGATAAGGTTTTTTAACTTCAACTACATTTATTTCTAAAGAAGGGTAAGAAAAATTATGCTTTGTAAAATGTGGCTTAAGAATTTTTTCTAATTTTTGATAAAGTTTTTTAAGATTTTGTCCATCTTTACCAATAACTAAACCAGGTTTAGCTGTATAAATTTCTAATTTACAATGATCTAAACTTTTTCTTTCAATAATTACTTCAACAATATTAGCCTTAGGAAATATTTCTTCAATTGTTTTTCTAATTAAATAATCAGCCTCTAAAAAAACAGGATATTTATTTTTTATCTTAGTAAAAAACCATATTGAACGCCAATTTCTATTCAATCCTATTCTTAAAACATATGGAGGAATTTTGTGACCCATTTTATTTTGTGACTAAGGTAATTTCGATATGAGATGTTTTTTTAGTAATTAAACCGACCTGACCACGAGCTTTAGGATAATATCTTTTATTTTTAGGAC
Source organism: Patescibacteria group bacterium (assembly GCA_040290225.1). Taxonomy (GTDB): domain Bacteria; phylum Patescibacteriota; class Minisyncoccia; order UBA6257; family HR35; genus PSMS01. The sequence goes on from PSMS01000016.1 coordinate 2,231, forward strand.
CTTCATTAACAATAATATTTTTAACAAATAATTCTTCTTTATTTAATCCTTTTTGCAAGGCATTATTAATTGCTGATCTTAAAAGTTTTAAAATTGCTCGAGCTCCTTTTTTATTTCTAAATAAAAGCTCTCTTTCAGCTCTTAAAACGTCTAAACCTTTTATAATCTTAGCTACCATTCTTACTTTTCTTGGACTCATTTGAAAATAATTTAATTTGGCTTTAACTTCCATTTTATTTTTGAGCTTGGGCTAATTTCTTTTCTAATTCTCTACCTGCTTTACCACCATGACGAATAAATTTACGAGTAAGAGCAAATTCACCTAATCTATGGTCAATCATATCCTCAATAACTCTTACTCTTATAAAATTCTTACCATTATGAACATCAAAAACTAAACCAACCATTTCAGGAATAATTGTTGAAGCTCTTGAATAAGTTTTAATTGGATGTTTTTCCCATTCATCTCGAGGAAGTTGTTTTACTTTCATTACTTTCTTTAACAATTTTTGATCAACAAAAGGTCCTTTTTTTAAACTTCGGCTCATTTCTTTCTTCTTTGAACAATAAATTTATTTGAAGGTTTTCTAGGATTTCTTGTTTTTCGACCACCAGTAACATTGCCCCATTTATCTTTTGGTTTCCTTAATCCTCTGGTTGTTTTCCCTTCACCACCACCATAAGGATGATCTCGAGCATTCATTACTGAACCTCTAACATTTGGTCTAATACCTTTCCATCTATTTCTTCCAGCTTTTCCTATAACAACATTTCGATGATCAGAATTAGAAATTTTTCCTATAGTAGCATAACAATTAGAATTTATTTTTCTTATCTCTCCTGAGGGCATTTTAATCAAAGAATATTTTTCTTCATGTCCTAAAACAACAGCTGCTGAACCCGCAGCTCTTACTAATTTTCCTCCCCCTCCTGGGACTAATTCAATTTCATAAATTTCTGTTCCTGGGTTAATTTTTCTTAATGGTAATCTATTTCCAATTTTAGCTTCTACTTCTTCACCACAAATTATTTCATCACCAACTTTTATTCCTTCAGGTGCTAAATGGTATCTTCTTTCACCGTCTCGATAACAAACTAACATAATAAAAGCTGTTCTATTTGGGTCATATTCAATTGTTTCCACTTTAGCGGGTATATTTTTCTTATCCAGTCTTGAAAAATCTATTAAACGATAAAGTCTTCGGTGGTAAGGATTAGCTCGAAATCTTGTTGTAATCCTTCCTTGATTATTTCTAGCAACTCTTTTTTTTAATGGCACTAAAAGAGCTTTATAAGGTTCATCAGTTGTCAAAACTTTTTTATAATCTATCAAAACACTAACTCTCTTACCAGGCCCTCTTGATTTAATTACTTTTAAAGCCATTTTTAAAACAATAAAAAAATAAAGACTTTTATAATTATACCATAAATTTTTTAATTACTCAAAAATTGGAATTTTTTGTCCCTGTTCTAAGAAAACAAGAGCTTTTTTAAACCTTGGTCTTTTTCTTTTAATAGTTATAGATTTAGCTCTTATTCTTTTAGAGTAATTAGCTGTGTTTACTTTTTTAATTTTAACATTAAATAATTTTCCTATCAATTCTTTAATTTTATTTTTATTTAATCGGTGATCAACTAAAAATGTATAAACATTTCTTTCCTTGGCTAACTGAATGGATTTTTCACTAATTAAAGGAACTAAAAAATAATTTTTATCCAAAGAAGCAGCAATTTTAATTTCTTCTTTTTTTATTTCTTCCGGTTTCTCTTCTTTTTTCTCTTCTTTCTTTTTTCTTTTTCCCCAAATTTTTTCCCACCACTTCATTTTTTATAATCAAATGTTTTTTTAATTACTTCAATAGTTTTTGGTGTTAAAAAGATATATTTATGATTTAAAAGGGCTAAAACATTCAAATTTCTTGCTTCAAGAGTATTGGCATAGGGTAAATTCCTTATAGCTTTAATTAATTCCTTTTTATTGTCTTCTAAAGCAATTAAGGCTGTTTCTTTTTTCTTCTTTGTTTTTCTTTCTTGTAAAAAATTACTTAAAAATTTTTCAATCTCTTTTGTCTTAGGTTTTTCAAAATCAAAATTATCTATTACTTTTAAAAAATTTCGTTTTAATTTTTCAGAAAGAATCATTAAAATTGCTTTTCTTTTCATTTTTTTATTTATTTTTAATTCTCTATTTTTTTCTTTTCGCGGACCAAAAGTTACTCCCCCACCAACCCAAATTGGAGATCTTCGAGAACCATGTCTTGCTCTTCCTGTTCCTTTCTGAGACCAAGGTTTTCTATTACTTCCTCTTACTTCACCTCTGGTTTTAGTATGAGCATAAGGAAAATAACTATTAGCTAGTTGCCATCTCATTGCTTGATGAACAAGATCAGGATTAAACTCTAAATTAAAATACTCATCAGGAAGATCAATCTCTCCTATCTTTTCTCCTTTAAGATTATATAAAGCAGTTTTCATTTTTGGGCCTTAATTAATTTTTTATAAAAATAAAAATTGCCTTTATTTGTTAAAAAATTGCTTCTAATTTCAACAAGTCTTCCATTTGATCCAGGAACACTTCCTTTAACAACAAGTAAATTATTATCAGGAAAAATATCAACAATTTCCAAATTCTTAACAGTTACTCTTGAAGGAGAAATTTTTCCAGCCATTTTCTTACCCTTAATAACTCTTTGAGGATTAGTTCCTCCAATTGATCCTGGATGTCTTAATCTATCTTCTTGACCATGACTTTTAGGCCCTCCTGAAAAACCATGCCTTTTTACAACACCTTGAAAACCTTTTCCTTTTTTTTGAGAACTTATATTTACAAATTCTCCTATTTGAAAAATATCAACTTTAATTTCATCACCTAAATTAAAATCTTTAGGATCTTCTGGTAGCCGAAATTCTCGAATAATTTTAAATTTTCCTAAATTTTTTAATGATCCTTCAACTGGTTTGGGAATTTTCTTGGCCTCTTCAAAACCCAAAACAACTGCGGAATAACCATTTTTTTCTTTAAATTTAAGACCAACAACCTTACAAGGTCCTGCTAAAATTACAGTTACAGGAACTACAAAATTATCTTTAAATATTTGAGTCATAGACAATTTTCTTCCCAATAAAAATTTTGGCTTTAAATCTGGAAAGTTCATTGTTTAAAAATTAAAAAATTAATAAAGCTTAATTTCTACCTCAATTCCTGCAGGTAAATCAAGATTATTTAATATCTCTAAAACTCTTTGACTTGGATTAACAATATCAATAATTCGGCGGTGGATGGAAATTTCAAATTGTTCTCGAGAATCTTTATAAATAAAAGTAGAGCGATTAACAGTATATCTTCTAATTTCTGTTGGTAAAGGAACCGGACCCTTAACTGTTATTCCTTCTTTTGTTAATAAGTCAACAATTTCTTTTAAATATTTATCTAATAAGCGGTGATCATAAGATTTAAATCTAATTCTAACTTTGTTTTCTGTCTTAGTAGATCTTTGGGGCATTTTTGCTTTATTACTTTAGAATTTTAGTAACTACACCAGCGCCAACCGTTTTTCCACCTTCTCTAATAGCAAATCTTAAACCTTCTTCCAAAGCTACTGGATAAATTAACTTAACTATTATTTTGGCATTATCGCCTGGATTTATAATTTCAATTCCCTCAGGAAGAGTAATTTCACCTGTAACATCTGTAGTTCTGAAATAAAATTGTGGTCGATAACCACTTGTAAAGGGAGTGTGTCTTCCTCCTTCTTCTTTTGTTAAAACATAAACTTCAGCTTCAAATTCAGTATGAGGAGTAATAGTTCCTGGTTTAGCTACAACCATTCCTCTTCGAACATCTTCTTTTTTGACTCCTCTTAAAAGAATACCAACATTATCTCCAGCAATAGCTTCATCCATATCTTTGTGAAACATTTGAATTCCAGTAACAACTGTTTTAAAGGAATCAGTTCTAAGTCCTACAATTTCTACTTCTTCATTTAAAGTAATTTTTCCTCTTTCAACTCTTCCAGTAACAACTGTTCCTCGACCTTCGATTACATGAACATCCTCAATTGACATTAAAAATGGTTTATCAATTTCTCTTACTGGTTCAGGAATATAATTGTCTAAAGCATCTAAAAGTTCTAAAATTGGTTTTGCCCAAGGGTCATCTAAAGACTTAGCTTCTAAAGCTTTAGTAGCCGATCCTCTAATAACTGGTACTTCATCACCGGGATAACCGTGTTTCTTTAATTCAGCTCTAACCTCATCTTCAACAAAATCAACCATTTCTTTATCAGAGACTAAATCAATTTTATTAATAAAAACAACAATTGCTGGAACATTTACCTGTCTTGCAAGTAAGATATGTTCTTTTGTTTGGGCCATAACACCATCATTAGCAGCTACAACTAAAATTGCTCCATCCATTTGAGCAGCTCCAGTAATCATATTTTTAATATAGTCAGCATGACCTGGACAATCAATATGAGCATAGTGTCTTTTATCTGTTTCGTATTCACAATGATGGATGTTAATTGTAATTCCTCTAGCTTTTTCTTCGGGAGCTTTATCAATTTCTTCATAAGTTAAAGCTTTTTCGACTAAACCTTTTAATTTCAAAATATGTAAAATAGCAGCTGTTAGTGTTGTTTTTCCATGATCAATATGACCAATAGTACCTACATTAATATGTGGTTTTGTTCTTTCAAATTTTGCTGCAGCCATTTTTAAATTTTTATGACAAAAATAAAAACGACCTGATTAATTTAGAATAATTTTAACATAGATAGGGAAAATAAGTCAATAATCAGCTAATCAATTTTTCTTTAATTTCTTTATCTAACTGACTTAAAAACTCATCTATTTTTTTATTTCCTAAATCAATCCTGCCTCGTTTTCTTATACTAATTTCATTATTTTTCTTTTCTCTTTCACCAATAACAATCATATAAGGTATTTTATTTTCTTCGCCTAATAAAATCCTTTTATTTAACGATTCTTCTGGCCCCCAAATTTCAGTTCTTAAATTTCTTTTATCAAAGATTTCTTTTACTTTATAAGTATAATCCAAAACCTCTTCATTAATTGGAAGAAAAACAACTTGAGTTGGAGCTAACCATAACGGAAGGTTACCTCTTGTCTGTTCTAAAAGAAAACCGATAAATCTTTCGTAAGAACCCAAAATAGCTCGATGAATAATAATTGGATTTTCTTCTTTTCCTTTTTTGTTTATAAATGTCAAATTCATTCTTTTGGGTACTAAAATATCAATTTGAATAGTGGCTAAAGTTTCTTCTTTACCGAAAATATTTTTTATTTGAATATCTAATTTTGGTCCATAAAAAGCTGCTTCTCCTTCTTGAGAGACAAAATTTAATTTTCTTTCTTTACAAATATTAGCTATTAGTTTTGAGGCCCATTTCCAGGACTTTAAATCACCACCAAATTTTTCTTTATTTTTACCTTTAAAATCTGGCAAAGAAAGTCGGAACCAATAATCTTTAAAAACTTTAATTTCGTTATAAACTTCAAAAAATAAATCTAAAACCTTATTAAATTCTTCTTCTAATTTTTCTTTATTGACATAAATATGAGAATCGTTTTGAGTAATTGGTCCCCTAACTCTCATAAGCCCATAAAGTTCTCCAGTTTTTTCTACGCGATAAACTTGCCCAGCCTCAGCTAATCTTAAGGGTAAATCTCGATAACTTTTAACTAATTCTAAATAAACCATATGATGATGGGGACAATTCATCGGTTTAACAAAATATTCAACATTTGGTTCTTGGGGATCAGAAACATGATACATATTTTCTAAATAATGTTTCAAATGACCCGAGGCTTCATAAAGAGTATATTTTGCTAAAACAGGAGTACTAACATAAAGATAACCGTATTTTTCTTCTTTCTCTCTCATATAGTTCATTAATATATTTTTAATTTTCTCACCATTAGGCATTAAAATAGAAAGACCCTTTCCAACTTTTTCACTTATTAAAAATATTTTTAATTTTTCTCCTAAAACTCGGTGATTGTATTTTTCTTGAATTTCTAGAAACTCTAAATATTTATCAAGATCTTCTTTATTTTCAAAAGCAACACCATAAATTCTAACAAGCATAGGGTTTTTTTCATCTCCTCGCCAATAAGCACCAGCGATTTTAATTAATTTAAAAGCCTCTGGATTTATTTCACTTGTTTTTTTAACATGTCCTCCACGACATAAATCAATAAAATCTCCTGTTTGATAAATAGTAACTTTATCTAATTTTTTTGGTTTAATTTTTTTATTTTTAATTTTTTGAATTAAGGAATATTCAGTAGTTCCATATTTTTTAAGATCTCTTAAAAGTTCCAATTTAAATGGTTGATCTTTAAAAATTTTTTGAGCCTCATTAAAACTAACCTTTTTTCCAACAAATTTTAAATTTTGTTTAATTAAATCTCTCATTATTTCCTCAAGTTTTGGTAAATCATCTTCGGTTATTTTTTTCGATGGTAAAAAATCGTAATAAAAACCATTTTCAGTTGTTGGTCCAATTCCTAACTTAGCTTTAGGATCAATTTTTAAAAAAGCACTAGCAAGAAGATGAGCTAAAGAATGACGAAGATTATCTAATTTTTTTTGCATGTTTAATTAAAAATAAAATAGAAATTAAAAATAAATCGATCATTAAAGAAAAAAGTAAAAATATTTATCAAAGTTAAGAAAAATATCTTTTCGAAAATATAAAATTAAAGAAAACAAAAAATCGGCTGTTAAAAATCCTAATAAAAAATTAATCATATGATTAAATTATATCAAAAAGAAAAGTAAAAATTATTGGGGCCAATGTTGATATTTTTTATAAAAAGATAACTACCAAAAGGAAAATGATAAATATCTAAGCCTTGATTTTGAAATTCATTTTTTATTTTCTCAAATATTTCAATAGCTTTTTTTCTTTCTAAAGAATTATCAAAAGAAATTTTTCCTTTTTTAGAAAAGCTGGCAATCAAAGTTATCTGGGAAATTAAAACAATCGGTAAATTAACTTCTTTAATTTTCAAAACAAATTTACCATCTTTTTCAATTATTTCTTTATTAATCAAATCACTAACAATTTCTTTTAAGTTTTTATTTTCATCTCCTTTTTCAATGCCAACATAAATTAATAAAGCTTCTTTAATTTTCAAATTTTCTATTTCTAAATCTTTTACTCTTTGAACTAAAAATTTCATCTTGCTTTTAAAATTTTTATTAAAACCTCATGGGGCACTTTTATTTTACCTTTAAATAATTTTTCTAATTTCTTTTTTCCTTTCTTTTGTTTTTGCCATAATTTCATTTTTCTTGTTCGATCACCGCCATAAAGCCAACCAGCAATATCACGATAAATTGCTGGTATTGTTTCTCGAGCAATAATTCTTCCTTCAATAGCTGCTTGAATTTTTATGGGGAACTCTTTTCTTTCTAAATTTTCCTTTAAGATTAGCAAAATTTTTCTTCCAATCTCTTCAGCCTGAGTTCGATAAACTAATCTCGATAAACTTGGTTCTTTTTCTTCAGCAATTAAAATATCTAATTTAACTAAATCAGCTTTTTGATAATTTGAAAAACTCCATCTTAAAGAAGCATAACCCGAAGAAATTGATTTTAAATCATCAAAAAAACCAGAAATTAATTCATTTAAGGGTAATTTAGCCCTTATTTTTATTATTGATTCTTCAAAATTTACTTCTTTAATCTCTCCGCGTTTTTCTTTAATTAAATTCGAAATGTTTTCTAAAAATTCCAAGGGTGAAAAAATTTCTACATCAGCAATTGGTTCTTGAATTTCTAAAATTTGATCTTTTGTTGGTAAATCATTTGGGTTTTTTATATAAATTTCTTTTCCGTTTTTTAATTTAATTTTATATTGAACTGTAGGTAAAGTAATAATTATTTCTGTATTAAATTCTCTTTTTAATCTTTCTTTGAAAATTTCCAAATGTAAAACTCCTAAACAACCAATATTTAATCCTCTACCTAAAACAGGATGATAAATTTTTTCAACAAACAATGATGGGTCATTAAGTCTTAATTTATTAATACTTTCTTCAAAATAATCGTAATTTATTTCTTCGCTTGGGAAAATAGAAGCAAAAATATTAGGTTTTGGTTCTTGATAGCCAGGTAATGGATCAGTTGTTAAATCAAAAGTAATTGTCTCTCCAATTTTTAAAATCCCTGGATCTTTGATTCCTGTAGCCAGATAACCTATCATACCATCTGATAAAAAATCTTTTTCTAACAATTCAGGTTTAAAAACGCCCAATTCTAAAATTTTAAATCTATAATTTTTTTGTCTTAAATAAACCTCGTCTCCTTTTTTAAAAACTCCTTTAAAAATTCTTATATGAGCAATTATTCCTTTATAAAAATCAAAATGAGAATCAAAAATTAAAGCTTTTGGATTTTCATATTTTTTATTTAAATTAGGTGGTGGGATTTTATCAATAATAGCCTGAATTAATTCTTCTATTCCCCAACCTTCTTTAGCCGAAACTAAATAAATTTCTTCTTCCCCAGTTAATTTTTTTAATTCTTCAACCAGATCATCTAAATTTCTTATTGGTAGATCAATTTTATTAATTGCTGGAATAATTTTTAAATTTTGTTCTTTAGCTAATTCTAAATTAGCAATTGTTTGTGCCTGAATTCCTTGAGTTCCATCTATTAATAAAATTGCTCCTTCAACTGCTGCTAAAGCTCTTGAAACTTCATATGAAAAATCAACATGACCAGGAGTATCAATTAAATTTAAAATATAGCCTTTATATTCCATTGTCACTGGTTGCATTTTAATTGTTATTCCCCTTTCTCTTTCTAAAGAAAGTCTATCTAAATATTGTGGGGTTAATTTTTCTTTTTCAACAGTTTTTGTTATTTCTAAAAACCTATCAGCTAAAGTTGATTTTCCGTGATCAATATGAGCAATAATGGCAAAATTTCTAATTTTTTCTTCCATTTTAAAAATTATTATAAAAAAATAAAAAGGGTGAAATAATTATTTTGCTACCTCATATAAAGCTTTAATTTCTTGATCTGAAAGAGCTCTATTGTAGATGCGAACTTCGTCGATGAGACCGTTTTGATAACTCCCAGAGTATCTCCCGATCCATCCACCGTCTCCAGTTGCTGAGCCAGAGGTCACAGTTAAAAGACCGGTTGAAATTCTCTCACTATCTTTTATCCCATTGATGTATATAATTTGTTTTTTTGTTACTGGGCCCTCCCAGACAAATGTAAGATGATACCATCTATTTAAATTTAAGCTTGTGGGGGATTGAAGATCATCAAAATAAAATCCAAGATAAGGAAAACTATTTCTAGCGAGTAAATGCAGGTACCTATCCGTAGAGGCCACATCACCTGTAGAAAACAACGGTCTATTACCTGAAGTTTGATTCAACCAAACCCACCCCATAACAGTAAAAGGTCTTTGATTAAAAACATTCATATAAGGCACTTGCACATAATCATCAACTCTATCAAAAGCTAAAGCCCAACCAATTTTTCCGTTTGTCCATCCAGAAGTTCTACTAAATCCAGAAGTGTTAAAA